>NZ_JBHWEB010000003.1:152136-190900 GCF_042734395.1 Amycolatopsis sp. NPDC059657
CCCGGGCCGCTAACCGCTTGGGCCCCAGCCCCCCCCCGGGGGTGGTGTGTGTCCCCCCCGCCACCAACCGTCGGCAACACTCACGAGGCCTTACACCCCAGCGGTCGTGCGGATCCAGCTCCGGCTGGACGCGACGCTCGCGTAGTTGTTGGTGCCACGCGTGTTGCTGCCGCTCTGGTTCTGCACGGTCGAGGCGACGCCGACCTGCACGCCATTGGACAGCTCGGGGCCGCCCGAGTCGCCCTTCCACGCCGAGCCGTTGATGCCGACGCTCTGGATCGCGCGGCCGCCGTACGCGTCCGTGGAACGACCGGTGACCTGCACGTTCGCCACCTTCAGCGCGGAGGCGGGCGGGCCGGTCGGCGTGGTGCGGCCCCAGCCGTAGAGCTGGTTGGTGCTGCCATTGGCCGGGTCGCTGCTGCTCAGCGTGATGTAGGTGGTGTTGAACGCGCTCGCCAGGTGCAGGAGCGCGATGTCACCGTTGGGCGAGATCTTCTTCTGGTCGACCGCGATCACGGTGCCGCCCTGCAGCTGGTTGCTGCCGACGCGCACGCGCATGCCGCTGCCATCGGTGTCGAGGCAGTGCCGGGCGGTCATCACCCAGCGCGAGGCGATGATCGTGCCCGAGCAGTTGAACCCGTCCCAGTCACGGCCGGGGGTGTTGACGTAGATCTGGGCGCCCCAGCTCACCGTCGGCGCGGTGCCACCGCCGACGATTCCGGGCTGCGTGCCCGCGTTCGCCGTGGCGCCCGTGGTGAGTGCCAGTGCGGCCGCTGCGATCGAAGCTGCGCCCAAGGTACGGATACGGCTCACTTTTCCCGTTTCCCTTCGCCAGAAGCCTGGTGAAACTGTGGGACGGAAAGTAACTATCCATTCACTCGACGGGGAACCAACGGAAGTCGGGTATGCCGAAATGCCCGACTTCCGTTGGTAGATCAGCACTCAAGGTTGCCCTGTCGCTTGATCGACGGTCAGACTGGCGGACGCACCGTAGTCACGGCGTCACCCGTGGCCGCGCAGCCCGCGCTGGCGGCATGCCCGGTTCCGCGCGCAACGATGGGTACGCGCAAAGCTGTCGGTGTCGCGCCATAGGCTGGTGGACGTGGCTGACCCGTCCACCTACCGTCCCTCGCCGGGGAGCATCCCGGACGCACCTGGCGTGTACAAGTTCCGCGACGCGACCAGGCGGGTCATCTACGTGGGCAAGGCGAAGAGCCTGCGTAGCCGCCTGAACTCGTACTTCGCCGATTTGTCCGGCCTGCATCCGCGCACGCGCCAGATGGTCACCACGGCCGCCGGCGTCGAGTGGACCGTGGTCGGCACCGAGGTCGAGGCGCTGCAGCTCGAGTACAACTGGATCAAGGAGTTCGATCCCCGGTTCAACGTCCGGTACCGCGACGACAAGTCGTACCCGGTGCTGGCGGTGACGGTGAGCGAGGAGTTCCCCCGGCTGCACGTCTACCGCGGCCCCCGCAAGAAGGGCGTCCGGTACTTCGGGCCTTACGCGCACGCGTGGGCGATCCGCGAGACGCTCGACCTGCTGCTGCGCGTGTTCCCGGCGCGCACGTGCTCCACCGGCGTCTTCCGGAGGCATGGCCAGATCGGCAGGCCGTGCCTGCTGGGCTACATCGACAAGTGCTCCGCGCCGTGCGTCGGCAAGGTGAGCGCCGACGAGCACCGCGCGATCGTCGAGGACTTCTGCGACTTCCTCGCGGGCCGCACCGACGGCATGGTCCGCCGTCTCGAGCGCGAGATGGCCCAGGCGTCCGACGAGCTCGAGTTCGAGCGGGCCGCGCGGCTGCGTGACGATCTCGGCGCGCTGCGCCGGGCGTTGGAGAAGCAGGCGGTCGTGCTCGGCGACGGCACGGACGCCGACGTCGTCGCGTTCGCGCACGACGAGCTGGAAGCGGCGGTCCAGGTGTTCCACGTGCGCGGCGGGCGCGTGCGCGGGCAGCGCGGGTGGGTGATCGACAAGGCCGAGGAGATGGACGTTCCCGCGCTCGTCGACCATTTCCTCACCCAGTTCTACGGTGATCAGTCGGACCTGGCGATCGACGAGGGCGAGGCCGCGCCCGTGCCGCGCGAGGTGCTCGTTCCGGAGCTGCCGGACGACGCCGAGGCGCTGGGGGAGTGGCTCACCGGGCTGCGTGGCTCGCGGGTCGCGCTGCGCGTGCCGCAGCGCGGCGACAAACGCGCGCTGGCGGAAACGGTGCAGCGCAACGCCACCGAGGCGTTCCAGCAGCACAAGCTCAAGCGCGCGGGCGATCTCACCGCGCGGTCGGCCGCGTTGTCCGAGCTCCAGGACCATCTCGCGCTCGACACGGCGCCGCTGCGCATCGAGTGCGTGGACATCAGCCACATCGCGGGCAGTGACGTGGTCGCGTCGCTGGTCGTGTTCGAGGACGGCATCGCGCGCAAGTCCGAATATCGCCGGTTCGCGCTGCGCGAGGCGGCCGAAGAGGGTGACGTCGCGTCGATCGCCGAGGTCGTGCGCCGGCGTTTTTCCCGTTATCTCAAGGAAACCGCGGAGCCCGAAAACCCCACGCCCGGCATCGACCCGGAGACGGGCAAGCCGCGCAAGTTCGCGTATCCGCCGAACCTGCTGGTCGTCGACGGCGCCGGGCCGCAGGCCACGGCCGCCGCGGACGTGCTCGCGGAACTCGGGATCACCGACGTCGCGGTGGTCGGCCTGGCCAAGCGGCTCGAAGAGGTCTGGCTGCCGGCCGACCCCGATCCGGTGATCCTGCCGCGAACCTCCGACGCGTTGTACCTCTTGCAGCGCGTCAGGGACGAAGCTCACCGTTTCGCCATCCGGTACCACCGGGAGAAACGGTCCAAACGGCTGCAGGTGTCCGTTTTGGACGGTGTGCCCGGACTCGGGCAGACCCGCCGGACGGCGCTGATCAAGCACTTCGGCTCGGTCAGGAAACTGAAACAGGCCACTGTGGACGAGATAGCCGCGGTGCCGGGGGTCGGCAGGCGGACCGCGGAGACCGTGTTCGCCGCATTGGCAGTCAGCAAGGGTGAAGGGGAGTCGGGTTCATGAGCGGGGACATGGTGGATCAAGAGCACAAGTCCGGGATGGAGGTCGCGGTCGTCAGCGGGCTGTCCGGCGCCGGGCGCAGCACCGCGGCCAAGTGCCTCGAAGACCTCGGCTGGTTCGTCGTCGACAACCTGCCGCCGGAGCTGATCGCCACGATGGTCGAGCTGGGCGCGCAGGCGCGCGGCGCGATCACCAAGGTCGCCGTCGTGATGGACGTGCGCTCGCGCGCGTTCACCGAGGACCTCTCGTCGGTGATCAAGGACCTCGACGCGCGCGGCTACAAGCCGAGGGTGCTGTTCCTGGAGGCGACCGACGCGGTGCTGGTGCGCCGCTTCGAGGCGGTCCGCCGCGGGCACCCGATGCAGGGTGACGGCAGGCTCGCCGACGGCATCACCGCCGAGCGCACGCTCCTTTCGCCGCTGCGCGAAGAGGCGGACCTCGTGCTGGACACGTCTTCGCTGTCGGTGCACGACCTGCGCGCCAAGATCGAGGACGCGTTCGGCTCGGAATCTTCGACGCAGACACGCGTCACCGTGCTTTCGTTCGGCTACAAGTACGGCCTGCCGATGGACGCCGACCTGGTGATGGACATCCGGTTCCTGCCGAACCCGTTCTGGATCCCGGAACTGCGCGAGCACACCGGTCTCGACACCGAGGTGCGCAACTACGTCCTCAGCCAGGAAGGCGCGGACGAGTTCCTCGACCGCTACCACCAGCTGCTGCGGCTGATCGGCGCGGGCTACAAGCGCGAGGGCAAGCGGTACCTGACCCTCGCCGTCGGCTGCACCGGCGGGAAGCACCGCAGTGTCGCGATCTCCGAAGAGCTCGCGAAGCGGCTGTCCACTGAGGACGGTATGGCAGTGAAGGTGGTGCACCGAGATCTTGGCCGCGAGTGAGGTAAACGCTGTCGCCCTGGGTGGGGGACACGGACTGCACGCGACGCTGACGGCGTTGCGGCGGGTCACCACCGCGGTCACCGCGATCGTCACGGTCGCCGACGACGGCGGGTCGTCCGGCAGGCTCCGGCGTGAGCTCGGCCTGCTGCCGCCCGGCGATCTGCGGCAGGCGTTCTCGGCGCTCGCCGCGCAGGACGGCGGCACGCTGTGGGCGGAGGTGTTCCAGCACCGCTTCGGCGGTGACGGCGCGCTCGCCGGCCACGCGGTCGGGAACCTGTTGCTGGCCGGGCTGTTCGAGGTGCTCGGCGACCCGGTCGCCGCGCTCGACGAGGTGCGCGCGCTGATCGGCGTGACCGGCCGGGTGCTGCCGATGTCGTCGGAACCACTCGACATCCACGCCGAGGTCACCGGCCTCGACGCCGAGGACGACGCGGCGATTCGCCGGATCCGGGGCCAGGTCGCGGTCGCGACGACACCCGGTCAGGTGAAAAGGATCAGTTTGCACAACGCGAGGCGGCCGGGCGAGCCGCCGAAGGCGTGCGCACAGGCGGTCGACGCGGTGCTGGACGCCGATGTGGTGTTCCTCGGCCCCGGATCGTGGTTCACCAGCGTATTGCCGCATTTGCTGGTGCCCGAACTGCACGACGCGCTGGTCCGCACGAAGGCCACGAAGGTGGTCATCCTCAATCTCATCCCCCAACCGGGTGAGACAGCGGGCTTCTCGCCCGAACAGCACCTGGACGTACTCTTCCAGCACGCTCCGGAACTCCGGGTGGACGCCGTGATCGCCGATCGCGATTCGGTGCCCACCCCGGCCCGGCTGCGCCGCGCGGCCGAAGCACTCGGTGCTCGTGCGCTCCTCTCCGACGTGGCCGACCTGGCCGTCGTGGGGCGTCATGATCCTGATGCGCTGGCGGCCTGCGTGCGGGAAGCTCTCGGTTTGAACAGCATGGAGGGGCAGTAATGGCGATGACCGCCGAGGTGAAGGACGAGCTCAGCCGCTTGGAGATCACCAAGATCGGGCCGCGCCGCGCGGAGGTCGCTTCAATGCTGCGGTTCGCCGGTGGGTTGCACATCGTGGGCGGCCGGGTGGTCGTCGAAGCCGAACTCGACACCGGATCGGTGGCGCGGCGGCTGCGCAAGGAGATCCACGAGCTGTACGGGCACCATTCGGACGTGCACGTGATCTCGTCGTCCGGGCTGCGCAAGGGCACGCGCTATGTCGTGCGCGTGGTCAAGGACGGCGAAGGCCTGGCCAGGCAGACCGGGCTCATCGACCAGCGCGGCAGGCCCGTCCGAGGGCTGCCCGCGGCGGTAGTCTCCGGTGGCGTCGCCGACGCGGAAGCCGCCTGGCGTGGCGCTTTTCTCGCACACGGCTCGCTGACCGAGCCGGGTCGTTCGTCGTCGCTGGAAGTCACCTGCCCCGGCCCGGAAGCGGCACTCGCACTGGTCGGCGCGGCTCGGCGCATGGGCATCCAGGCGAAGTCGCGCGAGGTGCGCGGCGCGGACCGGGTGGTCGTGCGTGACGGTGACGCGATCGGCGCGCTGCTGACCAGGCTCGGCGCGCACAAGAGCGTGCTGAAGTGGGAAGAGCGCCGGATGCGCCGCGAGGTCAAGGCGACGGCCAACCGGCTCGCCAACTTCGACGACGCGAACCTGCGCCGCTCCGCCCGCGCGGCCGTCGCGGCGGCCGCCCGCGTCGAGCGCGCGATGGAGATCCTGGGCGATTCCGCGCCGAACCACCTGCTGGCCGCAGGCAAGCTCCGCCTGTCGAACCGGCACGCGTCGCTGGAGGAACTCGGCCAGCTGTCCGACCCGCCGATGACCAAGGACGCGGTCGCGGGCCGTATCCGCCGTCTGCTGGCCATGGCCGACAAGCGCGCGAAAGAGCAGGGCATCCCGGACACCGAGTCCGCCGTCACGCCCGACATGCTCGAGGACGACGAGGCCGACGCCTAGCCGATCCGAAGTTCGCCGAAGACCGCGTGCACGGCCGGGTTTCCGGTCACCGCGGCTTGGGCGAGCAGGTACGCGCCCGCGGTCCACGTGGTGCGTTCCTGGGGCCACAGCACGCGGTCCTCGAACTGGTAACCGGTCCAGAACGAGCCGTCGGCGTGACGCAGGCGCTCGACCTGGCCGAGCAGCGTGGTCGCTTCCGCGAGGCGGCCACGCGTGGCCAGTGTCAGCGCGAGTTCGCTCGTCTCGCCGCCGGTGACCCAAGGCTGGTCGTGCACGCACCGCACGCCCAGCCCCGGCACGACGAACCGGTCCCAGTCGGTGGCCAGCGCCGTTTCGGGCAGCACCGAGCCGAGAACCGGGTAGTACCAGTCCATCGAGTGCGGTTTCGGCTCGAACAGCCCAGGGCAGCCGATCGCGAGCCGGAGCCGGTCGGCCGTGTCGTCCCACGCGGGCCGCGGGCGGCCCAGCGCGGTGGCGAGCGCGCTCGCGTGCCGCAGCGCGTGGTGAATGCTGCAGTTCCCGGTCAGCAGAGCGATGTTCGAGCCGGCCCGCCACGCGATTTCACCGGTCGGACGCTGAAGCCGTCGCACGAACCCGATGGCGCGTTCGAGCGTCGGCCACAGCTGGGCGGCCAAAGTCTCGCCGTGCAGTCGGGTGTGCAGTGCGAGCCCGACGGCGATGTACGCGGTGAAGTTGGCGTCGCAAGCCCTGTCCGCCGGACCGGTTTCCCGATAGTCTGCGAACCACGAGCCGTCCGCGTTCTGGTTCGCCGCCAGCCAGATGTACGCCGCTTCGGCCTCGGCGTGCAAGCCCGCGACGTCGAGACCCATGGCGGCCTCGACATGACACCACGGGTCGAGCGCTTTCCCCGTCTCCCAAGGGATCCCGCCGGTGGACCACTGCGTCGCCGCGATGGTCAGCGCGGTTTGCGAGCGTAGAGCACGAGGCTCTTGCCGAGCACCGGGTTCAACACGCGTTCGAGCAGTTTCACCCATCGGGGCCCCTTCATGATGTCCCACACCAGAAAGCGGTGATACGCCTCGGTGATCCTGTTCTCGCCAAGGCATTTCAGCCACCAGTACGGCGCGTGCAACGCGTGGGCGTGATGCCCCGCGAACGGTTCGAGGCCGGCCTCACGCAAGCGGCGCAGCAGCTCACGGCGCCGGTAGATCCGGATATGCCCGCCCTCGACCTGGTGGTATTCCTCGGAAAGCGCCCAGCAGATCCGCTCCGGCCACCAGCGCGGCACGGTCACCGCGAGCACCCCGCCCGGCGCGAGCACCCGCACCGCCTCGGCCAGCATCGCGCGGTCGGCGTGGACGTGTTCGAGCACCTCGGCGGCGATCACCCGGTCGAACCCGCCGTCGGGGAACGGCAGCGCCAGCCCGTTCGCGCGGACGGCCAGCCCCAGCGGCCCGCCGTCCGCGGTCAGCTCCTCGAAGGTGTCGCGCACATGCTTGACCTCGGCGTCGGCCACATCGACCGCGACGACATCGGACCCGAGCCGCCACGCCGCATAGGCGTGCCTGCCATCGCCGCAGCCGAGATCGAGCACCCGCTTGCCCCGCCCGAACCGGCGGAAGTCCACGGTCAGCACATCAGGTCCCGGTAGTGGCGGACGGTCTCACGGGCGGTGGCCTCCCAGCTCATCGTGGCGGTCCTGGCGAGCCCGGCCGCGCCGAGACGCCTCCGCAAGTCGCCGTCGGTCAGCACTCGCAGCAGCTCCTTCGCGAGCGCGTCGGGATCCGCGGGCGGCACGACCACCGCGGCGTCGCCGGCGACCTCGGGAATCGCGCCCGCCGAGGTCGTGACCAACGCCGTCCCGCACGCCATCGCTTCGGCCGCTGGCAGCGAAAACCCTTCGTACAGCGAAGGAACGCAGACGACTTCGGCACTGGCGATCAGCTCGGCGAGTTCGGTGTCGGTGAGCCCGCTGACGAACCGGACGCGCGGTCCGGCGGGCTTGCGCTTGCCGACCACGACGAGTTCCGCGTCCGGCAGCGAGTCCAGCGCGGTGAGCAGATGTTCCAAGCCCTTCAACGGCTCGTCCGCGCTGGCCGTGGTGACGATCCGGCCGGGCACCTTCGCGATTTCGGGCCGTGGCTTGAACACCCGCGTGTCGGCGGCCAGCGGCACGACCTCGGCGTTCACGCCCATGTGCTCGCGAATCGAGTCGCGTGACGCTTCGGACACCGTCAAGATCTTCGGCAACCTCCGCGCGACCCTGTGCTGCATGCCGACGAAGCCGTACCAGCGCTCGACGCCTTCCTGCCCGGCGGCGAGCTTCAGCTCACGATCGATGGCGATCGGGTGATGCACGGTCGCCAGCACCGGCAGCCCGGTCCCGAGCAGCCCGTAGCCGAGACCCTGGTTGTCATGCACGACGTCGAAATCCCTGCGCCTGAGATACCAGGCGGCCCGCAGCGAGAACGCCAGCGGTTCCCCGAACCCGCCCCGCCGCATCGCCGCGTACTCCAGCCAGTCCGGCAATGTCTTGAGTTCGCTGATTTTCGCGCGGCGAAAGGGATTCGGCTCGGCGAAAAGGTCGAGTCCCGGCAGTTTGGTCAGCTTGACGCCCGGATCCAGCTCGGGATACGGCTGCCCGGCGATGACCTCGACGTGATGCCCGAGCGCGACCAGCTCCCGGCTCAGATGCCGGACGTAGACACCTTGCCCGCCACAACGGGGATTGCCGCGATACGTCAGCAGCGCGATGCGGAGCGCGCTCACCGATCATCCCCATGCACGAAGCTTGGCGATATGCGGGTGTCGTTCACCGAGCACTTCCACCGCGATGACGAGCTGCCGCCGGATTTCTTCGGTGGCTTCGGCCCGCAGGCCGCGCCGGTCGAGCGCGCGGGCGTAGGTGAACCAGACGTCCAGATAGTCGGGATGCCGTTCACCTAGCCTCGCCCGTTCGAGGGTGAGCAGCCGTCGATGCTCTTGAATTCCGGGGGGGGGGTGCTCTATTTCGTCGCTCCAGAAAATGATGTTGTGCAAGATCTTCCTGACCACATCATGGTCATCGCCGAGTGCCCGCTCGGCTTCCGGCAGCAGCTCCCTGAACTGGCGGAGCGCTTCCGCGCCGTCTCCGCATTTGCCTTCGGCGACCGCGAGCAGGTGTCTGGCGTGCAGGGTTTCGACGTGGTCCGGCCCTAGCGACGCACTTGAGTCGGTGACGAGCGCGCGGAAGGCATCGCGTGCTTCTTCGGGTTCGCCGAGGTCCCACAGCTGGAAGCCGAGGTTGTTCCGGATGCTCAGTGTCTCTTCGTCATGCCGCCCGAGCTTGCGGATGGCGACCGGCAGCAGTTCGCGGAAGCGTTCGGAAGCGACGGCCGGGTCACCCGCCTTGCCGATCCAGGTCGCGTGCCGGGCCTGGCAGATGATGGTCAGCCGGTCGGTCCTGCCACGAACCTGCGACAGGTGCGCGGCCCAGCGTCCCCACCGCTCCCGGTTTTCCACCGGCACGGTCAGTGGCCGATTCTCGAGGCTGCGTATCGCTTCGAGACGGAGACCGGCTTTCCAGCATAGTTCCGCCTCGTTCGCCAGCGCGTATCGCGCGGCCGCGGGGTCTGTGGGCGTGACGTCTTCAAAGGCTTTGAGAAGGAGCGGCACGATCTCGTCGGACTTCGCTTTCACCCGGATGCCTGGCTTCAGCCCGATGCGTTCCTCCGGGGTGCCCGCTCCGGACACCTCCACCCACGACACGACTCGCGCCAGCGCTTCGTGCAGCGCGCCCAGCCTGGACGGGCCGCTGCCCTCATGCACGCCCGCTTGGAGCAGAACCGATACCGGCAACGGGCCGAACTCGGGCGTGAAGGCCAGCAGATCGAGCAGTTTCGGCAGCTCGATGCCCAACGGCTCCCACTTCACCCCCGGCTTGCCTGAATCGGGCTTCTCCGGCAGGCCGGGGGCACCAACCTCGTAGGCCGGCGACGGCACGTCGTCCAGTGGATCCTGGTCCTCCGGCGGGAGTGGGACGCTGGGGCGGTGCTCGGTGGATTCCAGGCTGACCGTCGGGACCGAGGGCCACGATCGGCTGTCGACCGTGCCCACCACCAGCCGCACCCAGCCCAGCGCGGGATCGGTCATCAGGGTCTCGAGCGCGGCGGCTACTCGGTCGAAGTCGAACGGCGTCAGCGTGCCGAGGCCGTTCACCGCGATCCGGACCGGTCCTGTCGCCTGGATCCGTCGCAACGGTTCCAGCACGGCCTGTTCGAACGCGCTGAGATCCGGCCGCGTGACCGTTTCCAGTCCGGGCAGCGCCGCGGAAAGTTGCCTTGCAAGTTCAGTCGCGAGTTCCTCGACCGTCTGACCAGGTGAAACGAACAGCACCGCGTCCAGGAAGTTTGGCGGAACGACCCGGCTGGCGACCGCTGGGCGGGCCAATGCGGCCAGCAGCGCTGACGCCTCCAGCCCTCTGCTGGTGACCTGCACACACCGGGCGCCGCCGAGCATCAGCCCGACCACCTCGCCAAGCTCGCCTGGCGGCCGGTACCCGTCGGTGAGCCGGTCGATCTCCGACGCCGCAGGATTGCCTCGCAGCGGCTGCCAGGCCTCCGTGGTATTACGCGCCAGCCAGAGACCCTGATCACCCTTGTCCGTGACCCACGTGCCGTCGAAGGCCAGGTGCACCGCCGTCTGGGCTGGGCAATGGCCGGAGATCACCCGTTTGAGATCGGGGCAGCGGAGCCGTTCGCCCAGCGAAGGGTCGCCGGAGCGCAGGATCTTGGCCAGCGAGAGGCTGAAGCAGCCGTTCGCGGCGGTGCGGTCGTCGGAGGCGGTCAGCACCTCGAAGCGTTTGCCTGCCGCGCCGACGATGCGGGACCAGCGCTCGGCGGCCTGGACGGCCGCGATGCCCGCGTGGCAGGTGTCGAGCAGAATGACCAGGCCGTCGAGCAGGGAGTAGCGGCTCAGCAGCTCCTTGATCCGCTGGGCGAGCAGGTACGACTTGCGGCTGTCCGGCGGGTACTGGGCGTCGCGGGTGAGGAAGTAGAAGTCGTCGGCCGCGTAGTCGCCGTGGCCGACCAGCGCGAGGAAGAGGGTGGCTTCGTTCTCCGAAGCCCGCTCGAAGGCGTCGACGAGCGCGTCGTCGAGTTCGACCATCGTCGGGTCGATGAGGGTGCCGGTGCCAGAAGCAGGGACACAGCCGCCGATTTCGGGGTCGAGCAGGGCTTCGGCGACCTCGTGCGCGGCCTTCGGGAGAAAGGACAGCCGGTTCAACGAATCGCATTGTGACGCGATCACCAAAGCCAGCCGCTCTCCCACGACGATCACGATACTGTGCGTCGTGGCCCGGATCGTGTTAGTACACGGAATTGCCCAGGAGCAGAAGTCGGCGGACACGCTCGAGGCCGAATGGCTGCCGAGCCTGGCCGGTGGTGTCCGCACCGCCGGATATCCCGAGGTCGCGGACCGGTTATGGCGTGACGGGCCCGGCGAAGCCCGGATGGCGTTCTACGGCGACGTTTTCGCCAAGCCAGGCCAGCAGGGCGCGGCCGACGAACTCGACGACGAGGAGTTCGCCGCCGCGCTGGCCGCGGAGTGGCTGGCCAGGGCCGCCGAGTCCGGTGACGTGCTGGCCCAGCGTGAACTCGCGGGCCAGCCGGGGGAGCAGCAGGGCGTCCGCGCGGCGGTGCGGCCGGTGCTCAACGCTCTCGTGCGGCTCAAGCCGTTCGCGCGGTTCGGCGTGGCTTTCGCCGAGCGGGTGATCGTCAAGGCGTTGCGGCAGGTCACGCTGTACCTCGCCGACGACGAGATCCGTGAGCGCGCGCAGGCCAGGGTCGCCGCGCTGATCGGGCCCGAGACCGAGGTGATCATCGGGCATTCGCTCGGCTCGGTCGTCGCGTACGAGGCGGCGCATCGGCTGGACCGGCCGCTGCCGCTGCTCGTCACGCTCGGATCGCCGCTCGGGTTGCGCACCGTCGTGTACGAACGCACGAGGCCGCAGCCGCCGCACGTGCCGGGAAACGTCCGCCGGTGGGTCAATCTGGCCGATCGCGACGACCTGGTCGCCGCGCGGCCCGACCTCACCGCGCTGTTCCCCGGCGCGGATGGGGTGCTGGAGAGTGGCTACACCGTCGACAACGGCGCGAAGCCGCACGAAGCGACCTTCTACCTCACCAAAGCGCCGGTCGGGGCGGCCGTGGCGACGGCGGGTTCCCAGCCGGGCGGCCCGAAGACGTAGCCGAGGCGCGCTCGCCACGTGCGCGCGGATCGGACGTCTCGCATGATCGAGCCGTACTCGTGGAAGCCGACCTTGAGCAGGTTGTAGGTCTTGATGTTCTTGGTGAGCCCGTAGGTCGGCCGCTTGCCCTCCGGCACGAAGCTGCGGAACATCCGGTCCCAGATGATCAGGATGCCGCCGTAGTTGGCGTCGAGGTATTCGGCGTCGCTGCCGTGGTGGACCCGGTGGTGCGACGGGGTGTTGAACACGTACTCGAACCAGCGCGGCATCTTGTCGATCTTCTCGGTGTGCACGAAGAACTGGTAGACGAGATCGATCGAAAGGCCGGTCAGGATCATCCACGGCGGTATGCCGGCGAACGCGAGGATCGACCAGAACGGCAGCTGGAAGTAGGGCGTCCACTTCTGCCGTAGCGCGGTCGAGAAGTTGTAGTGCTCGCTCGAATGGTGCACCTGATGCCCGGCCCACAGCAGCCGCACGCGGTGGCTGGCGCGGTGATACGCGTAGAAGACCAGTTCCTGCCCGAGCAGCATGATCACCCAGGTCCACCAGTCGCGCGGATCCCACTTGACCGGCGCGAACTCGTAGATCGCGGCGAACACGAACAGCATGACCACCCGGAAGAACCCGTTCACCACCAGCGCGCCGGTGCCCATGGCCATCGAGGTCCTGGTGTCCTTCGCGCTGTAGCCCACGACGTTGTCGTCATGTCCCAGCACGTGCACCGCCAGCACCTCGACGGCGACGAACAGCAGGAACACCGGCGTCGCGAGCAGCACCGGGTCGCGCAGATGGGCCAGGAACTCCGCCATGGAATCACTCTTTTCGAGGCGCCGTGGATGTGACCCTACGGTAACTTACCCTTGGGTCATTTACCCCAGGGTAAGATAGCGCGGTGGCAGAGGCAAGGTCCGTCGGGACGAAAGGCATGCCCCGTTCCGAGCGGGAGGGACTCATCCTGAGCGCGGCGACGGACGAGTTCGGCCGCAACGGCTACGCGGGCGCGTCCATGGTGGACATAGCCCGCCTGGTCGGGGTCACGAAACCCCTGCTGTACCAATACTTCGGCTCAAAGGACGGCCTGTACCTGGCCTGCCTGCACCGCGCCGGCGACCGGCTGACCCAAGGCGTCGCCGAGACGATGGCGGCGGGCGGCGAACCCGAGCAGATGCCGCTGGCGGTCCTCGGCGCGATCTTCCGCACCTTCGACCACGACCGGTACGCCTGGAAACTGTTGCGCGACACCAGCCTGCCGACAGTCGGCGAGATCGGTGACGCGGTGCGCGACTACCGGCAGCAGCTCGACGCGTTCGCGTTGATCGGCGCCACGCAGCTCATGCACGCGCGCGGGCTCACCGAGAACCAGGACATCGAGGCCATCGCGCACGTGTGGACCGGGGTGGTCGACTCGCTCATCAGCTGGTGGATCGACCAGCCGGGGGAGGACGCCGCGGCCATGACCGACCGCTGCGCCCGCATCATGAAGAACCTTTTCGGCTGGTAGTCGTGAGCGTTGCGGGCGGTTATTGGCGGGAAAGCCGAAGTTGGCTGTTGGCTCATTCGGAAACGCGGCGTTGCGAACGCCGCGTTCGCAACCGTGAGCGTTGTGAACGCCCCTTTCACAACGCTCACGCGCTCGCAAAGAGCCACCCTTTGCCCTATATTGCCGCTTTTGCGCGGTTTTCGGGCCGCTTTGGACGGAACGAACGGGGCGTATGTAACGCTCACCGTTGCATACGCCCCGTTCGTGTGTTCAGCCGACTCTGGCGGCCAACTTGCCGGAGCCTGCCGAACCTGCCGCTTTTGCCTTTCCGCTCAATAGAACCGTCCGCCCGTCGCCCGCCACCACTCTCAACGGAGGCGCTGCGCCTATGTAACGCGCACGACCCCTTACGCTCCGAGCTCCAAAGCGGCTTCGGCGAGGATCTCTTCCTCGGTCAAGGCCGGGGCCTTGCGCGGGGCGGTGCGCAGGGTGAGCAGGCTCGCCAGCAGACCCGAGAACACGCACACGATGCCGACCGCCATCGCCGTCGCCGACGGCATCACGACCCGGATGATCTCCTCGGGCCGCAGGTCGGCGAAGTCGGCCGAGCTCCAGATCGACACCGCGAACCCGGTGCCGACCAGCCCGCCGAGCAGCAGCACCGCGCCGATGCCGAGCAGAACCTCGAGCCGCATCAGGGAAAGCAGCCGTGACCCGGTGTCCTTCGTCAGCCCGTTGGCCCGCCCGTACAGCTTCGCGCAGCCGCCGAACAGCAACAGCTGCACGCTCGCCAGCAACGCCAAGCTCGCGTACACCAGCGCGGCCAGGTCGAAGCGCACGCTGCCGATGGTCACCGGCCCCGCGGTCAACGCGACCGTCGCGACCAGCGACAGCAGGAACAACAGGACCCCGGGTCCCACCAGCGTCTTGCCGGGCGCGAACACCAGCAGGAAACGCAGGTGGCGCCAGCCGTCACGCCAGGTGCGCAGGTGCGGCGGCCGGGAGCGGCCGTCCGGCTTCAGCGTCGTCGGCACCTCGACGAGGTCGTAGCCGGCCAACGCCGCGCGGACCACGAGCTCCGAGGCGAACTCCATGCCCGGCATGCAGAGGTCGAGCGCGCGGACGCGGTCGCGGTTGAAGCCGCGGAGTCCACAGTGGAAGTCGCCGACCTCGCGCAGCCCGAACAGCTTGCGGCCCAGCCAGCTCAGCACCGGGTTGCCCAGGTACTTGTGCAGCGCGGGCATGGCGCCCGGCGCGATGCCGCCGCGGAACCGGTTGCCCATGACCACGTCGTGGCCGGCGCGCAGCTTCTCGATGAACGGCCCGAGGTTGCCCAGGTCGTACGAGTCGTCGGCGTCGCCCATGATGACGTACTTGCCGCGCGCGTTCTCGATGCCCGCGATGAGCGCGCCGCCGTAGCCGCGGATCGGCGCGTTGACGACGCGGGCGCCGCACTGCACCGCGATCTCCTGGGAGCCGTCGGTGCTGCCGTTGTCCGAGACCAGCACCTCGCCTTCGACGCCGAGCTCTTCGAGGCACTTGACGGCCTTGGTCACGCAGACGGCCAGCGTCTCCGCCTCGTTGAGGCAGGGCAGCAGCACGGTCACTTCGAGGTTGTGGTTCACACCTTCTCCAACTCAGGTGACTGCGCGGGCGCCGAGGCGCCGCGCAGCCGGTGGACCGCGAGCATCGCGCCGACGGCCATCAGGGTGATCGAGGGGACGCCGTAGCGCGGTTCGTACATCGACGTCGCCACCGCGACGACCATCAGTGCCAGCCCGGTGCCGACCAGCAGGCCCGCGTCGAGCCCGTCACGCCAGCGGCCACGGCGCACGCGGAACACCAGCGCGGCCAGCCCCAGCAGCACGGCGATGCCGAGTGCCGTGTGCGGAGTCTGGACATGCCTTGAGTACCAAGCGAGGAATTCGCGCAACGCCGAAGGCTCCACTTGGGACGCCGACGGTTCGCTGGCGAAGCCGGAACCGTCAGCGAGCAACGGCTTGCAGCGGTCCTCCTTCGCCACCGTGTCGCGCAGATCGGACGGCATGAGCCACCACGACGACAGGCAGTTCATGGACGGGCCGTAGTTCTGCTGCCCCGGCAGCAGGTACTTGCCGAGGTCGGACAGCACCGAACCCGCGTAGTCCAGCGGCTGCTGGGTGATGACGGCCTTCGCGAACCCGCCCGGGATGTCGTCGCGTTCGGGGCCGTAGTCCTTCAGCACCGGCGACACCCACAGATACCAGTCCGGCCGCTCCGGCCGCTGGTCGAGCGGCTCGCGAGGACACAGTGGACGCTGCTCGTCGGTGAGCTCCAGCTTCGAGCAGTCGGCGACGATCGCGGTGCGGGCGTAGAGGTAGCGGCCCTGCGCGGTGCTCAGCGCGAAGTGCCCGTTCGCCGCCTTCGACCAGCTGAGATAGCCGAGCATCAGCACCAGCACGGTCAGCCCGAACGCCAGCACCTGCTTCAGCCCGGCGCGCCGGATCACCAGGTACACCAGCACCAGCGCGCAGATCCCGAGCCCGACCGTCCTGGTCAGCACGGCGGCGGTCAGCAGCGCGCCCGCTCCGGCGCACATCAGCCAGGTCGGCCGGTCGTTCCACAGCAGCACGATGATCGACGCGGTGAGCAGTGCGGTGAACAGCGCCTCACCGAGCAGGTAGTGCTCCAGGGTGATCTGGTGCCCGTCGAGCAGCGTCGGGGTCGCGCCCAGTACCGCCATCCAGCCGGGCAGGCCACGGCGGCGCAGGAACACGTAAATCAGCACGGCGAGCCCGAGCCCGAGCAGATGCTGCACGGCCGAGACGAGCGCGAGCGAGCCGAACGGCCGGAAAATCGCCAGGAAAAGGGGATAGCCGAGGGTATTCGGCCCGTTTCCCGGAGCGAGGTGACCACTGGCCTTCAAATAGGCGCCGCTGTCGCCCTGGAACCAGAACGCGGGGTAGTACGCGGCCATCGTCAGCACGCGCAGTACCAGGCCGGAAACGAGCACGATGAGGAACGGCCAATGCCCCCGCAAGATCCCCTTCATGATGCGCGAACAATACAAGAAGCACGTCAGCCCCCTGGAGGCGAGTCCAGGGGGCTGACGTGCTCGTCATTGAGCAAGGTGGTCACGGCCGGGATGACGGGTTCGCCCTCGCGTCACCCCGGCCGTCGATCAGGTGCCGGCGTTCGAGTTGCCGCGCAGCTTGACGTTGGCCGACGAGTTGGCCTTGATGGCCGTCTCGATCTGCGCCATGGTCGAGCTCGAGGTGATGCCGGGCACGGTGGCCACCTTCAGCGCGTACAGCGTGAAGGTGTACGGGTGGGTCGAACCGCCGGGGCAGGGGCCGAAGAACTTCTGCGAGTTCGCACCGCTGCCCATGGCCTTCTGCTTGGCGCCGCCCTGGTTCGGGACGTTGAAGCCGGCCCCCAGTCCTTCCGGCAGCCCCGTGGCCGATGCCGGGACGTCCCAGATCGCCCAGTGGAGCTTGTTGCCGCCGTTGGCGACGTCGGCGAAGACGATCGCGTAGCCCTTCGCGGCGGTCGTGCCGGGCCCGAAGGCGAGCGGCGGCGAGACGTCCTGCCCGGCCGTGCCGTCACCGGCACAGGTGTACTTGGCCGGGATGGTCGCGTTGTCCTTGAACGCCGTGCTGGTCAGCGTGAAGGCGCCAGGGTCGGGGTTCGGGTCGGTGCCACCGGGGAACTTGAGCTGCACCACGACGTTGTCGATGCCGGTCGGGGTGCCGCCGTTCTTGTCACCGTTGGTCGAGGTCAGCCACAGGCCGCCGGCCGGCGTCTTCACGACGTCGCGGAGACGGCCCCAGCGCCCGCCGAAGACGGACTTGACGGTGCCGACGCCGTTTCCGGCCGAGTTGATCTGCGTGACGTAGAGCTGCGAGCCGGTGACCGCGGCGATGTAGATCCAGTCGTTGACGATCGCGATGCCCGAGGGGCCACCGGAGCCGGTCGACCAGGTCTTCTTCGGCGCGATGGAGCCGCCGCAGTCGCCGATGGTGCCTTCACAGCCGTCCCAGCCGTAGTTGCCGCCCTTCTGGATCAGGTTCAGCTCGTCCTGGCTGCTCTCCCCGAACTCGGCCGCCCACAGCTGGCCGCGGGAGTCCCACGCGATGCCCTGCGGGTTGCGGTGGCCGTAGCTCCAGACGTAGCGGGCGTTGCCGCCGGTGGCGAAGAACGGGTTGTCCGAAGGCGCGGAGCCGTCGGCGTTCAGCCGCAGGATCTTGCCGTTGAGCGAACTCTTGTTCTGCGCGTTGCCGCCGTTCTTGGCGTCACCGACGGTGGCGTAGAGCTTGCCGTCCGGGCCGAACTTGAGGCGCCCGCCGTTGTGGTAGCGGTTCTTCGCGATCCCGGTGAGCACCGGGGTCGAGGTGGACGACAGGGTGGTGCCGTCGTAGGTCATCTTCACGATCCGGTTGTCACCGGAAGCGGTGTGGTAGAGGTAGATCGCGTGGTCGGAGGACCAGTTCGGCGAGATCGCCAGGCCCAGCAGACCGCCTTCACCGGTGGTCGTGACCGCGCCGGGGACCTTGCCCAGCGTGGTCTTCTGACCGGACGCGCTGATCTTCAGGATCTCGAAGCGGTCGCGCTCGGTCGCCAGCGCCGAACCGTCCGGCAGGAAGTCCACGGCCCAGGCCAGGTCGACCTTGGCGATGTCCTTGTCGTACTCGGGCACACCGCCCGCGCCGGTGCTGCCACCGGAGGTCTTCACGGTCACCGCGTTGCTGGCCGCCGAGGTGTTGCCGTCGGGGTCGCGTGACTTGACGGTGAAGGTGTAGCTGGTGTTCGCGGTCAGGTTGGTCACCGTCGCGTCGAGGGTGTTCGTGCTCGCGACCTTGGTGGCGCCCTGGTAGACGTCGTAGCCCGCGACGGTGCCGCTGTTGTCGGTGGAGGCGTTCCACGCCAGCGAGACGCTGTTCGCCGTGACGCCCGTCGAGCGCAGGTTGCCCGGCACGGTCGGCGGCTCGGTGTCGTTGCTCGGCGGCGTCTTGAACTGCACGACGTTGCTCTGCTGCGAGGCGTTGCCCGCCGCGTCGAACGCGCCGACCGAGACGTCGTAGTCGGTGTTCGCGGTCAGCCCGTCGACGGTCGCGGACAGCGTGTCGCCGTCGACCACCTTGAGCGTGTTGCCGCCGCGGTTGATCTCGTACCGGGTGACCTTGACGTTGTCGGTGGCCGCTTCCCAGGTGAAGGTCGCCGCCGTCGGCTTGAGGTTGCTCATGGTCAGGTTCTTCGGCGCGGACGGCGGTTCGCCGTCCACCGGGCCGGAGAAGTCGAGCGAGATCTTGTCCGCGTTCGGGCCGCCGTTGGCGGTGGTCGCGGTGGTGCGGATCTTGTTGACGCCCGCGGTCAGGTTGACCTTGAGGTCCTTGGTGACCCAGGTGGTCCACGCGCCGGTGCCGGGGAAGGACACGGTGCCCGCGTTGCCACCGTCGACGGTGACCGCCAGCGGGCGGTCGGCCGTGGTGCCGTTGGCGTAGCGGAAGGTCACCGTGTAGGAGCCTGCCTGCGCGGCGTTGACCGAGTATTCGACGTAGCTGCCCGTGACGTTGTCGAAGTTGACGAACCCGCTGCCGGTATAGCCTGCGTGGTTCGACTCGACGACGCCCTGGCCGATCGTCGCGGATTCCGACTGGTAGTCGACGGGGGCGGCCGAAGCCGGAAGTGCGGGCGCCAGTGCGACTGCCGTCGCCGCTGCGGCCGCGCACGTGAGTAACGCGCGCCAGTGTGGACGGGGTGCCACGGAGGCCTCCTAAGTAGATATCCGGGGTACGACGGAGGTGGAGCACCGGCGGATGCGGGTTATCAACCCGCACGTTTAGTTAAGAAAGTTTCCTTTCTATGGGACAGATCACACACCTTCGCGAGTGATGTGTCAATACCAACGGAAAGCGCTTACTTCCCGTGAGCGACTTTCGGCTGGATTCGGGCAGAACGTCACCGACCGGACCAGCCGGTTACCCCGGTGGCCGCTTGACGGCCCGGTTGTCAGTCGGCGATCCCCGCGCTGGCGATCACCTTCGTGATCTTCGCCCGCACGAGGTATTCCTCCGGAACGGCGTTTCGTTTCCCGTATTCATCGGCGCGCGCGGCCCCCATGTACCGGCCACCGATATCTCTCGCCCACCGGTACATTTCCGCGAGGTCCTCGTGCAGCGTCGCGATGGCGCTGAATTGGATGTAGGAAAACGGCGGTTTCTGATCATCGACGCACAGCGAAAGCCGCGGATCGCGCCGCAATACCTTTCCCTTGAGCGATTCCTTGCCGGTGGTGAACACGATCTCGTCGCCGTCGGCCGTCTCGTCCAGCAGGAACCAGATCGGCGTCACGTGCGGGCGCCCGTCCGCGCGCACGATCGCCAGCTTCCCCGTCCGCGTGCCCTCGCTGGCGAACTTCCACCACTCGTCCCGGCTCATCTCGCGCATGATCACGGACGCTACCGGGTGTTTCGCCCGTCCGCGCGTGGGTCACCCGAGCGGAGTGCCGGTACCGGCGACTAACCTGGCCCGCTGTGCGAGACACCGAGCTGATCGTGGGTGACGAGGGCCTGGCCCGTCGCCTGAAGGCGCTCGCCTGCACAGCGCCACTGCACGACCTCGACTCGCGCAAGGCGCTGCTGGACTGGGCGGACGCGACGGTCTACCAGATGGCCGAGATCGCGCTGCACACGATCGACCAGGTCACCATCGCGATGGACTTCGACACCGGCGCCGACCACCACGAGGTGGTGCGCAGGCTGCAGCCGTTCATCGCGTCGCAGGCGCCCGGCCGCTCCGCCGCCGAGCACACCAGGGTCGCGAAGTGGGTGCTGGACAACCTGATCAACGTCGGCACCGCCGACCGCGGCTTCCGGCGGGTCTACGGCAGCGTCGACGCGCAGGGCCGGTATCAGCGCCGCGCGTTCGACTTCAAGCTGCTGGTCGAGCTGGCCGCGCCCGACGGCGAGGTCTACCTGCGCGCCAGCGACGAGGCGATCAACGTGCTGGTCGGCGCGCTGGACACCGACGTCGAGTCCGCGCAGATCGCCGCCGAGGTCAAGCTGGAGAACCTGATCCAGCGCGGCCGTCTCGCCGACGCCAAGCTCGCCGCCGAGCAGGCCCGCTACCGCACGGTCCAGTACGGCGAGACGCTGCGCGCGAAGCTCGACGCCACCCGCCGCGACGTGCGTGCCGTCGACTGGGACAAGGAGATGCCCGAGCTGCTCGACTCGGCGCTCACCCACATCGAGGCCAGGTTCCGCGCCGAGAACGCGATCCTGAAGAACATCACCACCGCCCGTGACGACGCCGAGGACCCCGACCGCAAGCGCCGGGCCGCCGAGCTGGTCGACATCGTCGGCGACTGCATTTCCAGGCACACCCAGCTGCAGTCCCGGCTGCAGGCCGCCGGCGCGACGTTCCGCGCCGAGCAGGACCGCCAGCAGTTCTCGGGGCCGCCGCAGCGCGCGACCATCGACCTGTTCGGCCAGCTGCTGGTGCCGACGCTGGAACTGCCGATCGCCGACGCCGTCGCCCCGGTCGAGAAGTTCTTCCACGGCGCGTCCGGGCTCGACGTGCCGGTCGTGCCGTCGCTGTCTTCGCTGGTCTCGCTGCTGCTGCGGCCGGCGCCCGACCGCGACAAGACGGTCGGGGAGGTGCCTGAGCCCGAGCTCGTCCCGTCGGAGACACTGGACTACTACAGCGACGAGCAGTGGCGCCAGGCCGACGAGCTGCTGGACCTGCCCGAGGTGCCCCGGCGCCTGTCCGGCCTGATCGCGGCGGCCAGGGAGATCGACCCGCAGCTCGCGCGGCTCGTCGCGCTGCGGGCGCTGTACGCCTACAGCCCCGAAGTGGCGGCCGCGGTCCGCCAGGGCGACGATCGGGCCTTGATCGCCGTCGACGATGGGCTGGTGCTGGACGATCCGGAGTTCGGCGGCGCGGACCTGCTGCTGGCGTCGGCTGTGATCCGAAGGGCGACCGAGAGGGAGGAAAGCGCGTGAGTGTGCTGGGAGACGCCGAATCGGCCGCGAGGCTGATCTCCTTCGGCATGCGCCCGAAGCAGCTGCCGGGGCGTGACGTCGTGTACGCCGACCTGGTGCGGCGCTACGCGGAGGACAGCGCGTTCAAGCAGCTGGCGAACTCGGTCGCGGCCGGGCTCGGGCTGATGGTGCTCGACGTCAGTACCCAGGCCGGCGCGGTGCTCGCGGCCACCGACGAGTCGGTCTTCGAGATCAAGATGGACTCGTACGCGCGGCAGAGCAAGATCCGCGAGCGGCGTGAGACCGAGAAGGTGCTGCACGGCATCGTGCACCTGGCCACCGCCTCGCTCGGCTACCCGCGTCCCGACGACCTGGCGAACGACACCTACATCGGCAGGGTGAGCGTCGAGCAGGTCGACGGCGTGGTCCGCGAGGCCTGCCGGATCCTCGACGAGCGCGCGGCCAAGGCCGAGCTGAACAACGACCCGCTTTCGGACGCCCCCGAGCTGGAGCAGGCGTGGCGCGCGTACGCGCGGCGACCGGCGGCCGCGGCCACCAAGGACGGACGGCTCGCGTCGGACACCACCCGCGGCATGGTCTCGCGGGCGTTGCGTTTTCTTGCCGAGCAAGGGTTCCTGGTGCAGGTCAACACCGAACAGGGCGGCACCTACCGGACCACCCCGCGTTACCAGGTGCAGGTGCGCGAACTCGCCGCGGACAGCGCGTTCGAGGAGCTGCTGGCGCTGAACGTGGTCTCGGTCGGCGACGGCGCCGGCACCCTCCGACCGTCCATTTCGGACACACTCTAGAGGCGGGCATGTACGAACTTTCGAGGGTCCGCCTGCATTCCATCGGCCCGGCCGGTGCCCGGTACCAGGACGTGCTGCTGGACTTCAGCGAGGTCGGCGAGATCGTCAAGGCGCCGACGCAGGACGCGCTGTTCAGCGCGGGCATCCACTCCGCAGAGCAGGGCCTGCCGCGGCGCCCGTCACCGGCGAGCGTGCTGTTCCTGGAGAACGGCGGCGGCAAGTCGGTACTGATCAAGCTGATCTTCTCGGTGATGCTGCCCGGCCGCCGCCAGGTCGTCGGCACCACGAACACCCGCGTGCTGGAGAAGTTCGTCAGCGCCAAGGACGTCTCGCACGTCGTGCTCGAATGGCAGCACACCGAGACCGGCGCGCGGATCATCACCGGCAAGGTGTCTGAGTGGCGCGGGCATGTCACGTCCTCGGACCCGGCGAACCTCATCGACTCGTGGTTCTGCTTCCACCCCAGCACCTCGCTCGGCCTCGACAACCTGCCGCTGACCGTGGACGGCCGCCTGCTGACCATGTCCGCGTTCCAGGAGAAGCTGGTCGCCGCGCACATGGCGGAGCCGGAACTCGAACTGGCGTGGACACGGCGTCACCACGAATGGACCGAGCGGCTCGACGCGCTCGGCCTCGACACGGAGCTGTTCCGGTACCAGCGCGCGATGAACGCGGGCGAGGGTGAGGCGGCGGACGCGTTCGCGTTCACCAGCGACGAGGCGTTCGTCGAGTTCCTGCTCAAGGCCGTGATCGCCGAGGACGACCCGCGTGACCTCGCCGAGGTCGTGCAGACCTACGCGCACAACCTCAGCCAGCGCGGGGAACTGCTGGCCGAGCGTGACTTCGTCGCGGGCGCGCTCGATCTCCTGACGCCGCTGTCCGACGAGGAGGGCATCGCCGCCGCCTCGCGCAAGCTGGCCGACAAGTCGCGGGCCGAGGCGCAGACGCTCGCGGGCGCCGTCACCGCGCGGCACCGGCTGGAGTCCGAGCGGCTGGACGGTCTTGAGGCGCACGTCAACGAGACTCGCGACGCAGAGAAGCTCGCCGAAGGGGACCACCGCAGGCTCGCCGCGGTGGTCACGGAGCTGCGCCGTGTTGTCGCGGACCTGCGGCTCGCCGCGGCGACCGAGGAACGCAAGCGGGTCGACGCCGAGCTCGCCGACGCGCGCGCGGCCGCCGAGGCCTGGCGTGAGACGGGCACGGTGCTCGCGCACGCCAACGCGGTCCGCAAGGCCGCCGACATCCGCGCGCTCGTGGGGGAGCGGGAGCAGACCGCGAAACCCGCGCTGGAAGCCAAGAACGCGGCGGCGGTCGCGTTGGCGCGCGGGCTGCTCGCGCTGGCGGCCGAAGCGGGTGACCAGGCGCAGACCGCGCAGGACCGCGCCGAGCGGTCCATCGCTTCGGCGGCGGAAGCGCAGGAGCAGCGCGACGAGGCGACCAGCACGGCGGCCAAGCACCGCGCGGAGCACGCGCAGCTGACCGCGCGGATCGACGAGGTGCGCGCGGAGATCCGCCAAGCGGTCAAGGACGGGCTGCTGACCGACGCCGCCGAGCTGGCGACGGCCGCACAGCAGGCCAAGACGCGTTCGGAGAACGCGATCGGCGAGCTGTCGGCGCGCGAGGCCGACCTCGCGCACTCGGAAGAGGAGTACAGCGAGGCGCAGACCGAGCTGCATCGTGTGCAGCAGAAGGCTTCTGCGGCGCACTCGCGAGCCGAGCGCACCGCGCAGGAGCTGACCGCCGCGCATCGCCGCACCGACAGTCTCGCCGCGCACCCGCGCCTGCTCGAGCTGCTCGGCGGTGACAACGTCCAGCTGGAGACGGACACGCCCGCCCTGTTGAAGCGGCTCAAGGAAGCTCGCGCCGAGGCCGAACGCGAGCAGACGGCGTTGCGCATCGAGGAGTCGATCGACGAGCGCGCACTCGGTGCGCTGGGCGACGGCGGGCTGCTGCCCGCGCCTCCCGAAGTCCAGGCCGCGCTGGAGGTGCTGGAGAAGGCCGGAATCACGGCCTGGTCCGGCTGGCGCTATTTGTCCACAATGGACGCTCCGGCTCGCGCGCGCGTGCTGGAGAAGCTGCCGCACCTGGTCGGTGGCGTGCTGGTCAACGACGCCAAGCAGCTGCCGCGCGCCAAGGCGGCGCTGGCCGAGGCGAAACTGCTGCCCAGGGTCGTGCTGCCGGTGTCGACCACGGCGGCGATGAAGGAAGAAGCCGCCATTCCCGGCGTCGAATTCCTGGTCACGCCCAACCCCGCGATGTACGACGAGGACGCGGCCGACGCCGAACGTGAGGCGATCGCGGCCCGGAATTCGCGGCGGCAGAAGGCTTTGGAGGCACTCGGCGCCGCGGTCGGCGACGACGCCGCGCTCGAATGGAAGCTCACCACCTGGCGCGAGGACTACCCGCCCGGCGCGATCGGCACGCTCGCCGAGGAGGCCGAAGCGGCGGCGACCGAGCTCGCCGAAGCCGAGACCGAGGTGACGGTCGCGGAGCGGACGTTGCAGGACCTGTCCGCGCGCCGTGCCCGGCTGCGCGAGGCGGTTCCATTGCTGCGCGGGGAACTGCGCACCGGCGACGAGCGCGCCAGGCTGCTGACGGAACTTGCGGCGCGCGCGTCGAGGATTCCACAGTGGACGGATGAGGCGGAGCGGTTCGCGGAGATCGCGTCGCGTGCCTCCGCCGAGGCCGAGATGGCCGCCGCGCGTGCCGCGAAGCTGCGCGACGAAGCCGCCGAGGAACAGCGCACGGCCGACGGGCATCGCCGCACGGCCAGCGGCGCCCGCGCCGAACTCGCCGAGGTGCCCGGCGGTGGCTCGGTTTCCGAGGACGACCCGGTGCCCGACGAGCCGATCGACGTGCTCCGCCGCACCTTCCTGTCGGCGAGCGACGCGTACGCCAAGGTCGAGGTCGGCAGTGACCTGCGTGCCGAGCTGGACCAGGCGGAAAGCGCGGAGTCCACCGCCCGTGCCGCCTTGGAGGCGCTCGACCCGGCCATCCGCGACCGCTCCCGGCAGCTGCTGGAGACGGCCGACGGTTCCGACGCCGCGACGCGTGCCGCCGCCTATGCCAGGGCCGGACGTGCCGTGACGGCGTTGGAGAACGAGCAGAGCGAGATCATCGGCCAGGTCGCGACCAGGCGCGCCGAGCTGGACCAGCTCCCGAAGCAACCGGCGTCGCTGGAGCACTACGGCCGCCCGCGCGACGTCGAGCACGGCCTCGAGCTCATCGACGCGGCGGCCGAGGAAGCGGCCGGAGCCGCCCGCGTCTGGGAAGAAGCGCAGGCCAGGCGTTCCGAGGCCGAGCACGTCCTCGACTCGGCCACCTCGTCGGCGGCGGGGTTCAAGATGCTCGCGGAGTCGTTGTCGCACCTGCTCACCGACGACGAGCCCGAGTCGGTCTTCGACGGCGACGTCGAAACGGCCCAGGCCAAGTACTCGCGCTTGAATTCCTCGCTCGCCGACGCCATGAAGGTGGTCGAAGACGCCGAGCGGCGGGTCCGGTCGGCGGCCGACAACCTCGCGCAGTACGCCACCGACAAGCGTTTCGAAAAGCTCTCGAGCCCGGTCCGGCAGCAGATCATTTCGGTCAAACGAGACGCTCTGCCCGGCAACGCGGCCGAGTGGGCCGTCGCGCTGCGCCCGCGTCTGCGCACCCTGACCGACGACCTCGCCCAGATCGACCGCCACCGTTCCGGCATCGTCGCGCGCTTGCAGGGCATGGTCGACGGCGCGCTGCGCATGCTCCGCTCGGCGCAGCGGCTCTCGCGGCTGCCCGAAGGCCTCGGCGACTGGTCCGGCCAGGAGTTCCTGCGCATCCGGTTCGCCGACCCGGAAGAGAACGTCCTCGCCGAGGCGCTCGGCGGTGTCGTCGACGAGGCCGCGGCGGGCAAGACGAGCGACGGCCGCGACGTCAAACGCGACGGCATCTCGCTGGTGCTGCGCGGCGTCCAGGCCGCGGTGCCCAAGGGTTTCCGCGTCGACATGCTCAAGCCGGACTCGGTGCTGCGCACCGAACGCCAGCGCGTCTCGGAGATCCGCGACGTGTTCTCCGGCGGCCAGCAGCTGACCGCGGCGATCATCCTGTACTGCACCCTGGCCGCGCTGCGCGCCAACAACCGCGGCCGCATGCGCAATCGGCACTCGGGCGTGCTGTTCCTCGACAACCCGATCGGCCGCGCCTCGGCCGGCTACCTGCTGGAACTGCAGCGCGTCGTGGCGAGCGCTTTGGGCGTGCAGCTGATTTACACGACGGGGCTTTTCGACGCGGGCGCTTTGTCGGAGTTCCCGT
This sequence comes from Amycolatopsis sp. NPDC059657, assembly GCF_042734395.1. Taxonomy (NCBI): domain Bacteria; kingdom Bacillati; phylum Actinomycetota; class Actinomycetes; order Pseudonocardiales; family Pseudonocardiaceae; genus Amycolatopsis; species Amycolatopsis sp. NPDC059657. The sequence goes on from NZ_JBHWEB010000003.1 coordinate 178,759, forward strand.
TGATCGTCCGCCTGCGCAACGACGCTGACCTTCGCGCGGGCCGGAAGTACCTGTCCGTCGACGCGACCATCAAGACCGCGCTCGACGACCTCGAAGACCCGGACGGCACCTCCCGCATCTCCGCGACCAGGCTGTTCAGCAAGGACTCGTGAGCCGGGGTCGTGAGCGTTCCGGGCGGCCCGGCAAAGTCGCCCTCCCGGGTCGGTTGAAGGAATGAACGCCCCGTTCACAACGCTGACCGACGCAAACGCCCCGTTCATCCCGTCCAGCCCCGCTCCAAAATCGCACAAAAGCGACAATGCAGGCGGAAAGCGCCAGCATGAGTCCTTTGTGGACATCTGTCGCGCTGGTTGGAAGGAACGAACGGGGCGTATGTGTCGCTCAGGGTTGCATTAGTGGCGTTTGTGCGCAGTCGCCATCTGCCGCCCAAAGTCGAACTGCCCGGAACGCTCACGACCCCCTTGTCTGGGGGGTTAGCATCGCGCGCATGGTCTCCGGTGGTCACTTCCTGGCGTTCGCGGCGTTGACGTTCCTCATGGTCGTAGTGCCTGGGCCGAGTGTGCTGTTCACGATCAGCAGGGCGCTCACGATCGGCAGGCGTGAGGCGCTGCTGACCGTGCTCGGCAACGCGACCGGGGTGTACGCGCAGGTCGTGGCGGTGGCGTTCGGGCTCGGCGCGATCGTGCAGTCCTCGGCCGCCGTGTTCACCGCGATCAAGCTGGCGGGCGCGGTGTACCTGGTATACCTCGGCGTGCAGGCGATCCGGCACCGACGCAAGCTGACCGAGGTCTTCGCGTCCGAGGTGCGCGCGCCGTCCGGGCGGCTGCTTCCGCTGATGCGGGACGGGTTCGTCGTCGGCTTCGCCAACCCGAAGTCGATCGTCTTCCTGGCGGCGATCCTGCCGCAGTTCGTCGACTATCCGGCCGGGTCGGTGCCGCTGCAGATCCTCGTGCTCGGCATCGCGCTGCCGGTGATCGCGCTGCTGTCGGACTCCGCGTGGGCGCTGGTCGCGGGCACCGCGCGGGCCTGGTTCGCCCGCTCGCCGAAACGTCTCGAACTGCTCGGCGGCACCGGCGGCGTGGTCATGATCGGCCTGGGCACCTCGCTGGCGGTCAGCGGCCGGGACTGAGCCTGCGCACCACGAGCCCGAGCACGAGGTCACCGTAGGCGTACCCGAAGCGCCGCGAGTCGACGCTGCCCTCGGCGTTGTCGCTGAGCAGCACCAGCCGATCCGGCGGCACGGTCTCGTCGCCTTCGACGGCCTTCGCGACCGCGGCGGGCACGGGATCGCCCGGCAGTGCCGCGACCCGTTTGATCAGCCATGACCGGTCCGCCAGCGCGGGCACGCACGCGACAACGATGTCGCCGACCGAAAGCCTCGACAGCCCCGACCGCCACACCAGCACCCGGTCGCCGTCGGACAACGCGGGCTCCATGCTGTCGCCCGACACCGTCACCGCCGACAGCCTGCCCGCGACCCAGCGCACCGCACCGGCCAGGCCGGCCGCGCTCAGCACGGCCACCCACGTCCTCATCCCAGAATCTCCCCCATCGAAGACAGCTTGCCCAGATGAAACCTCGTGTGCTCGCAACCATGACGCCGGAACCGGGACAAAGGTTTCCACAACGACTGATTTCACCGCTCGGCTGCAAAATCGGGCCCGGTGACGCGGACGGCCGCGCGACGGGCCGGTTCTTGTCGGTGCCCGGTGGTACGAAGATCAGGTGAGAATCGGGATTGAGCAGCGGCGGGCGAGGCTGGCCCGCCGCCATCGGCTCGCAGCCAAGGCCGCGACGGTCGAGGAGGCCACCGCGGGTGTCGTCGCGCTGCACGCGACGGACCCGGCGACGGTGCACCTCTCGGCCGCCGCCCGTGTCGCGCGTCCCGAGGTGGCCGAGCTGGAGCGCGCGCTCTACGAAGACCGGACGCTGGTCCGCCTCCTCGGCATGCGCCGCACGATGTTCGTGCTGGACCGTGAGACCGCGGCGGTGGTCCAGGCGGCCTGCTCGGCGGACGTGGCGCGCACCGAGCGGCGCAAGCTCGTCCAGCATCTGGAGACCGTCGGGCATCCGGAGAACGTGCCGAACGCGGGGGAGTGGCTCGCCGAGGTCGAAGAGGCGACGCTGAAAGCCCTGTCCGCCAGGGGATCCGCGCTGGCGCAGCAGCTCACCGAAGACGAGCCCCGGCTCAAGCAGCAGCTGCACATGGCCAAGGGCAAGCCGTACGCGGCGATCGGCAACGTCACCAGCCGCGTGCTGAGCCAGCTGGCCGTCGACGGGCGGATCATCCGCGGCCGCCCGCGCGGGTCGTGGATCTCCCAGCAGTATCACTGGTCCACGCTCGAAGACTGGCTGCCGGGCGGCCTCACGCGGTGGGACGCCGACGCCGCACGCGCCGAGCTGGCCCGCCGCTGGCTGTACGCGTTCGGCCCGGCGCCGGTCGCCGACCTCCGCTGGTGGACCGGCTGGACGGCCGGCCAGACCAAGAAGGCGCTCGCGCTCGTCGGACCCGTCGAGGTCGACCTCGACGGCGTGCCGGGGCTCATGCTCGCCGACGACCTGGAGCCGGTGCCGGATCCGGGGCCGTGGATCGCGCTGCTGCCCGCGCTCGACCCGACGCCGATGGGCTGGGCCGAACGCGAGTGGTACCTCGGCGAGCACAAGGCGGCGCTGTTCGACCGGTTCGGCAATGTCGGACCGACCATCTGGTGTGACGGACGTATCGTCGGCGGCTGGGCGCAGCGCCAGAACGGCGAAATCGCCGTCCGCCCGCTGGTAGACGCGGGCAAGGCCGCCGAGCGGGCGATCGAGGCCGAAGCGGACCGGCTCTCCGGGTGGCTCGGCGACATCCGCTTCGTCCCCAGATTCCGCACGCCGCTGGAGAAGGAGCTCGCCCTGTGAACCACTGGCCGGGAAAGGTCCGCGATCGGAGGTGAAGCCGCAGTTCAAGGCCTTCTTGCTCGATCACGAACAGTCGGGTGTCCAACCGTGCCCGGACCGGCGGCCACCGCCACACCTGAATCGATTCTTGACCGCAAGCTGTAGTGGTGCAAGTCTCTTCGGGGCGGTCAAGTACGCCCAGGCCAGCACGCTAGTGTTGCGGCCGAGAAGGCAAATCTTCGAGCTTCAAGAGGAGTGGCAGCAGTGACTGTGCGCGTAGGTGTGAACGGCTTCGGTCGGATCGGCCGCAACTTCTTCCGGGCCGTCAAGGCCGCAGGCCACGACATCGAGGTGGTCGCGTTCAACGACCTCGGTGACGTCAACACCATGGCCCACCTGCTGAAGTACGACTCCATCCTGGGCCGTTTCCCGGGTGAGGTCAGCGTTTCCGACGAGGGCATCGTCGTCGACGGCAAGACCATCAAGGCGCTCGCCGAGCGCGACCCGGCCAACCTCCCCTGGGGCGACCTGGGCGTGGACGTGGTCGTCGAGTCGACCGGCTTCTTCACCAAGGCCGACGCCGCCAAGGCGCACCTCGCCGGTGGCGCCAAGAAGGTCATCATCTCCGCGCCCGCCTCGGGCGAGGACCTGACCGTGGTGCTGGGCGTCAACGACGACAAGTACGACGGCTCGCAGAACATCATCTCGAACGCCTCGTGCACCACGAACTGCCTCGGCCCGCTGGCCAAGGTCCTGCACGACGCCTTCGGCATCGAGCACGGCCTGATGACCACCATCCACGCGTACACCCAGGACCAGAACCTGCAGGACGCGCCGCACAAGGACCTGCGCCGCGCCCGCAACGCCGCGGTCAACATCGTGCCGTCGTCGACCGGCGCCGCGAAGGCCATCGGCCTCGTGCTCCCCGACCTGCAGGGCAAGCTGGACGGCTTCGCCTTCCGCGTCCCGGTCCCGACCGGCTCGGCCACCGACCTCACGGTCAAGCTGAAGAAGACCGCCACGGTCGAGGAGATCAACGCCGCCTACCAGGCCGCCGCCGAAGGCGCGCTCAAGGGCATCCTGCGCTACAACACCGACCCGATCGTGTCGAGCGACATCGTCACCGACCCGGCCTCGTGCATCTACGACGCGCCGCTGACCAAGGTGATCGGCGACCAGGTCAAGGTCGTCGGCTGGTACGACAACGAGTGGGGCTACTCCAACCGCCTCGCGGACCTCATCGTCCTCGTCGGCAAGAAGCTCTCCTGATCAATGGCCGTCAAGAACCTCGATGACCTGCTGGGCGAGGGCGTTCAGGGCCGCTACGTACTCGTGCGTTCCGACCTGAACGTCCCGCTCGACGGGGACACCATCACCGACGACGGCCGCGTCCGCGCGGCGCTGCCGACCATCGCCAAGCTCGCCGAGGCGGGCGCGAAGGTGGTCGTCACCGCGCACCTCGGCCGCCCCAAGGGCGAGCCGGACGCAAAGTTCTCGCTGGCACCGGTCGCCAAGCGGCTCGCCGAGCTGCTCGGCGCCGAGGTCCCGCTCGCGGGTGACCTGGTCGGCGAGTCGGCCAAGTCGACCGTCGCGGGCCTGGCCGACGGCCAGGTCGCGCTGCTGGAGAACGTCCGCTTCGACGCCCGCGAGACCAGCAAGGACGCCGATGAGCGTGCCGCGCTGGCCGGCGAGCTCGCCGCGCTCGTGCCCGGTGGCGCGTTCGTGTCCGACGGCTTCGGCGTCGTGCACCGCAAGCAGGCTTCGGTCTACGAGATCGCGCGTGCGCTCCCGGCGTACGCGGGTGGTCTCGTGCTGGCCGAGCTCGACGTGCTCAAGAAGCTGACCGACGAGCTGGCCCGCCCGTACGTGGTCGTGCTCGGCGGCGCGAAGGTCTCGGACAAGCTGGGTGTCATCGCGAACCTGCTGACCAAGGTCGACCGCCTGCTCATCGGCGGCGGCATGGCGTACACCTTCCTCAAGGCCCAGGGCCACGAGGTCGGCCAGTCGCTGCTGCAGGCCGACCAGCTCGACCAGGTGCGCGGATTCCTCGCCGAGGCCGAGAAGCGGGGCGTCGAGCTCGTGCTGCCCGTTGACGTCCTCGCCGCCACGGGCTTCGCGCCCGACGCGGAGCACGAGGTCGTGGACGCGACCGCCATCCCGGCGGACCGCCAGGGTCTCGACATCGGCCCGAAGACCCGCGAGCTGTTCGCGGGCAAGCTGGCCGACGCGGCGACCGTGTTCTGGAACGGCCCGATGGGCGTGTTCGAGTTCGAGGCGTTCGCGGGCGGCACCCGTGCCGTCGCGGAGGCGCTGGTCGCGAGCGACGCGTTCACCGTCGTCGGCGGTGGCGACTCGGCGGCCGCGGTGCGTCAGCTCGGGCTTCCCGAGGACGGCTTCTCACACATTTCGACCGGTGGCGGCGCGTCATTGGAGTACCTCGAGGGCAAGGAATTGCCCGGGGTCGCGGTTTTGGGAGAGAACTAAGTGGCACGCAAGGTGTTCATCGCAGGCAACTGGAAGATGAACCAGAACCACCTCGAAGCGATCGCGCTCGTCCAGAAGATCGCTTTCGCGCTGCCGGAGAAGTACTACGCGAAGGTGGACGTGGCGGTGCTGCCGCCGTTCACGGACATCCGCAGTGTGCAGACCCTCACCGACGGCGACAAGCTGCTGCTCACCTACGGCGCGCAGGACATCTCCCCCCACGATTCGGGCGCGTACACCGGTGACATCTCGGGCCCGATGCTGGCGAAGCTGGGCTGCAGCTACGTCACCGTCGGCCACTCGGAGCGGCGCGAGTACCACCTCGAGAGCGACGAGCTGGTCAACAAGAAGGTCAAGGCCGCGCTCAAGCACGGCATCAAGCCGATCCTCTGCATCGGCGAGAAGCTCGAGGTCCGTGAGGCCGGCGAGCACATCGCGCACACCACCACTCAGCTGATCGAGGGCCTCAAGGGCCTCAAGGCCGAGCAGGTGCGCGACGTGGTCGTCGCCTACGAGCCGGTGTGGGCGATCGGCACCGGCAAGGTGGCGACCCCCGCCGACGCCGAAGAGGTCTGCAAGGCCATCCGCGCCACGCTCGCCGAGAAGTACGGCGACGAGGTCGCGGCGGGCGTCCGCGTGCTCTACGGCGGCTCGGCCAAGTCGAACAACATCGGCGACCTGGTGGCTTGTGAGAACGTCGACGGCGCGCTCGTCGGAGGCGCTAGTCTCGACGGCGAAGAGTTCACCAAACTCTGCGCGCTCGCCGCTGGCGGGCCGCTGCCCTGATCGGGGCCACTACCGGGTAACCTGGGTATTCGGTCCGTCACACAGCGAGGATGAGATGAAGCTGTTCCTGCAAATTCTGTTGATCATTTCCAGCCTCTTGCTGGTGGGAGCCGTTTTGCTGCACCGTGGCCGTGGTGGCGGTCTCTCGTCGCTGTTCGGTGGCGGCATGCAGTCCAGCCTCTCCGGCTCGAGCGTCGCCGAGAAGAACCTCGACCGGATCACCCTGCTGCTCGGCTCGATCTGGCTGATCAGCATCGTGGGTCTGGGTCTGCTGCTCAAGGTCTGATCTTGTTTCGGCGTGCCTGTGGGGGGCGCGCCGCCGATTCGGTAGGTGTGAGGATTCATGGTTGGCGGTAACGCGATTCGCGGCACCAGGGTTGGTGCCGGTCCGACGGGCGAATCGGAGCGTGGCGAGTCCGCGCCCCGGCGCCGGATCTCCTACTGGTGCGCGAACAGGCACGAGGCTCAGCCCTCGTTCGCCATCGACGCGGAGATTCCCGACGAGTGGGACTGCCCGCGCTGCGGACTCCCCGGAGGTCAGGACGAGAAGAACCCGCCCGCCGCGCCGCGGACGGAGCCTTACAAGACCCACTTGGCGTACGTGAAGGAACGGCGCAGCGACGCCGACGGTGAGGCCATCCTCGCCGAGGCGCTCGAGCGCCTTCGCCAGCGACGCGAGATCTGAAGTAGGCACAGCTCCGAGGCCCCGAGTACCCAGGTACTCGGGGCCTTTGGCCTACCCGGACTTCCTCGAAAGCCGTGTCGCGCCCGGCGCCGCGGTGCCAGGATGACGGCGTGGAGTCCTACGTCGAGCGTCCGCCGCTGCCGGAGCTGGCAGGCGTGGTGCGGACGGTCTGGATCCAGCGCACGGCCGACGCGGTGTACGTCCAACGGCACCTGCCGACAGGCGGCGTCGAGATCCACTTCCCGATCGGCGGCCATCCGCAGCTGGTCGGCCCGCTGACCCGCCCCGAGGTCGAGGTCATCCCGGCGCGCACGACGATCGTGGGCGTGCGGTTCCACCCCGGCGGCGCGCCGCGGCTGCCGACGACCCTCGACGACCTGGTCGACCAGCGCCTGCGCTTGGCCGAGCTCTGGGGACGGCCGGTGGACCGGCTCGTCGAGACGATGGCGCTCGCGGGCACGCCCGAGCGGGCGCTCATGGTCTTGCAGGGGTATCTCCTGCATGAATTCCGCAGCGTGGTCCGCGTCGATCCGCTGGTCGGCGAAGCGGTGAAGACGCTCATGCCGTGGCATCCGGTCAACATCGACGCGCTGGCCGGTCACCTGGCGCTCTCGCCGAGCCAACTGCGCCGCCGCTGCCTGCAGACGGTCGGGGTGAGCCCCAAGGTTCTCCAGCGAACGTTGCGGTTCCAGGGTTTTCTCGCGCTCGCGCAGGCGGGTGCGACCGCCTCGGGGGTGCGCGGCGCGGACGGGATGGCCGGGCTGGCGGTCGACGTGGGCTACGCGGATCAAGCGCACCTCAGCCGCGAGTGCCTCCGCCTGAGCGGCCTCACCCCGCGCCAGCTGCTCGGCGGAGACCTGGACCGCTGCGCCTGTGGTCACGAGCATTCGGCTTCGTATCAACCGTTTCTCGCGAGGCGGAGCGCGACGCCGTTGCTGCTCTGAGGTTGCGCGTTTCGTTCAAGAACGGCCACCGCGATCTCCCTAGCCTGAATCGGTGATCCACTGCCGTTCGGTCTCCGACGTCGTCGCCGCCATGACGCGCGGCGTCGTGCCCCGAGGCGGCGGGCATTGCTTCGCGGGCCGGTCGTCGAGCGGCGTCGTGCTCGATATGTCCGGCCTCGACCGGATCAGCGTGACTGGCAGGCCCCAGATCGCGACGATCGGCGCCGGCGCGCGGCTGGGCCAGGTGTACGCCGCGCTGCACACGTACGGCCGGACCATTCCGGCCGGGTGCGGGGACACCGTCGGCATCGCCGGGCTCACGCTCGGCGGCGGGATCGGGCTGCTCGGCCGTCAGCACGGGCTGACCTGCGACCGTCTGGTCGGCGCCCAGGTCGTGCTCGCCGACCGGCGGGTCGTGGAGTGCGACCGTGACCGCGAGCCGGATCTGTTCTGGGCGCTGCGTGGCGCGGGCGGCTGCCAGTTCGGGGTGGTGACGGAGCTGCGGTTCGACACCGTGCCGGAGCCGATGACCACTCGTATCGAAGCGCGCTTGGCAGGGATTCCGTTCGGTGAACTGGTCTCGGCTTGGCAAGCTTGGGCGCCGGACGCGCCGGATGGACTCACGGTCAATCTCACCCTCGAGCCTGCCCAGGCCGTCCTCTTCGGCGCGTCGACACTCGATGAGGCGACGACTCGTTCCCTGCTGCGGGAGTTCATTGGTCACGCAGGGGTCGAATTGCGTGCCGGGCTGCCGTATCACCGGCTGAAGAGCAGCTTCGCCGATCCGCGCGATCTGCCCGTCCGGATCCGGTCGGAGTTCTTCTCCCAGTCGTTGTCCGAGCGCACGATTTCGTCGCTGCTGACCGACCTCGAGGGCAGGCTCGCGTTCACCGCGATGGGCGGCGCCTACAACCGGGTCGCCGAGTGCGCGACCGCGTTCGCCCACCGCGGTGAGCGTTTCCTGCTCGAACACGTCGCCGAGCCCGGCGACCCGTGGGTCGACCGGTCATGGGCGACCGCGCACGCCGACGGGTCCGGGCGCGTCTACCCGAACTTCCCCGACCTCGCTCTGGACGACTCGGCTTCCGCCTATCACGCGGGCAACCACGCGCGGCTCGTCGCGATCAAGCAGGCCTATGACCCACACAGATTTTTCGACTTCCCTCAAGCCATCTGAAGCGAAGGAAAGACATGAGCAAGGTCTTCAGCGCCCACGCCGTCTCTGTCGACGGCTACCTCAGTGGCCGCACCCCTGACGGTGAGAAGGAGTTCGGCCGCGGGCTCGGCGACGCGCCGATGCTCTTCGACTGGTACTTCGACGGTGACACGCCGAGCCGGATGTTCGACGGCTTCAAGCTGAGCGAGCAGAGCGTCTCGTTCTTCGACACCGCCGCCGCGCGGGTGGGCGCGATCGTGGTCGGCCGCACCACCTATGAGCACTCCAGTCATTTCGGCGGCGGCAGCCCGCACCCGAACGCGCCGATGGTCCTCGTCAGTCATGGACCCGTGCCTGAACTCGGCGAGGCGCAGACGCTGGTCACCACTGGAATCGAGGATGCCATCGCCAAGGCTCGCGAGCTGGCAGGCGGCAAGGACGTCGGCCTGATGGGTGGCGGAGTGGTCACTTCGGCACTCGAGGCCGGTCTCGTCGACGAGGTGATCCTGCACCAGGTGCCCATCCTGCTGGGCGGTGGCCGCAGCTACTTCCAGGAGGTCGCGGCGCATGTGCGCCTCCGGCTGATCGAGGCAGTCCCGGCGCCCGGCGTGACCCACCTGCGCTACGAGGTGATCCGATGATCCTGGTGACCGGCGGGCTCGGCATGATCGGCGCCTACACCGCCCGCGCGCTCGTCGATCTGGGACACGAGGTCGTCGTCACCACGCACCGCCGAACCTCGGTGCCGTCGTTCCTGGATGGCCGGGTCACCGTCGAATCCCTCGACGTCACCGACCGGGCCGCTTTCCTCGCGCTCGGCGATCGGCACGACATCAGCGACATCGTCCACCTCGCGGGCAGCATCCCCGGCGAGGATCCGGTCGACTACTTCCGGACCGACTTGACCGGGCTGCTCAACGCGCTCGACGCCGCCCGAGCCTGGGGCGTCCGCCGGTTCGCCGTCGCCAGCAGCCTCGGCGTGTATGCCGGCCGGAGCGAGATCCCGTGGCACGAGGACCTCGCGCTGCCGACGGCGGACCTGCCGCACCTGATCATCGCGTTCAAGAAGGCCGTCGAGCCGCTGACCACGCACAGCCTGCAGGGGAGTGGCGTCCAGCCGGTGCTGCTCCGGATCGGCACGATCTGGGGCCCGCTCGTCGATCCCGAGTCGCCGTTCTGCCACATCCCGCCGTTGATCAACGCGGCGCTGCGCGGCGACGATCCCCGGCCGCTGCACGCCGGCGACGGTGGCGACGCCTGCTACGCCCCCGATGCCGGGCGTGCGATCGCGCTGCTGATGTCGGCTGAGACGCTGCGGCACGTCGCCTACAACGTCTCCAGCGGTCGGCCGTTCACCAACCGCGAGTTCGGGGACGCGCTGGAGTCGCTCAAGCCGGGCCTGCGGGTGGGCCTGCTGCCCGGCCGTCAGCACGGACCTGGCGAGGATCCGTACCTCGACATCACCCGGCTCACCCGCGACACGGGCTTCGCGCCGGAGTTCGACGTCGCGAAGGCGGTCGCCGACTACGCGGCCTGGCGCGCGGACAACCCCCGCTGAAAACAGTGATGGCCCGGCTCGAGAGCCGGGCCATCACTGTTTTCGCCGATCAGCGGGCGAGCGGGTATCGGGCCCTGACTCGGAAGCCGCCGTCCTCGGTGTCGCAGGTTTCGAAGCTGCCGCCCAGCAGGCGGGCTCGCTCGGCCAGTCCGGTCAGCCCGTGGCCACCCGACGGGAAGTCGCCGCCGATGCCCGCCGCGCGGGCGTTGCGGACCTCGACTTTGAGCGCGTCGTGGCCGCCCTGGATGCGGATGGTGGCCGTCGCACCGGGTGCGTGCTTGTGGACGTTGGTGAGGCATTCCTGCACGGTCCGGTAAGCGGCCGCGGAGATCTGCCTCGGCAGGGTTTCCGGGACCTGCTCGACCGTGAGGTGCACGGAAACGTCCGAAGCGCGGATCAGGCGGTCGAGTTCCTCGATGCCGTAGCGGGGACCGTCGTCGTCCGAGCCCGAGCGCAGGACGCCGACGAGTGAGCGGAGCTCTTCGAGGGTGCTCTTGCTCAGATCCCTGATGACCTGCGCCGTTTGCAGCGAGCTCGGCTCGCTGGACTGCGACTGCAGCGCACCCGCCTGCATCGCGATGAGGGTGATCTGGTGGGACACGACGTCGTGCATCTCGCGGGCGAGGCGGGCCCGCTCCTCGGCGCGGACGGCGTCGGCGTGCAGCCGGTGTTCGCGGTCGCGGCTGGCCGCGAGTTCGGCCAGTTTCTTCGACAGCTCGGTCCGCGCGCCGATGAGGAGCCCGATCGCGACCGGCATGCCCGCCACGAGCACGCCGTAGATGCCGTCGAGTACGTGCTCACGCCAGCTGAGCTTCGCGAAGTCTTCGAGCGGCCACTGGACGAAGCGGCACATCCACACCAGGCCCGCGCCGACCCAGGTCTGCCAATGTGTCTGCTTGCGCGTGGCCAGCATGCCCAGTGCGATCATCGCGGCGAGCTGTGACCAGCCGGCCAGGAACCCGGGGACGGTCAGCAGCAGCGTGGCGAACGGGAACCACCGCCGCAGCGCCAGCGCCAGGCAGGCGGCGCCGGACAGGTAGATCGAGTACGGCTGCGCCTTGACCGGGATGACGAGCCACACATCGAGCACGGCGAACATGATCGAAACCACGTCGACGGTCAGCGCGAGCACGGCGGGCCGCCGCAGCAGCGCCGGCCTGTCGCTCGCGAGCTTGCTCTTCACTCGGTCGGTGACCCCCGCGCCGGGGCCACCGACCGAGATGCCGGGGATGGAGAGTCCCTCAGTGCTCATCGCTTGGACCTCACTCGTCTTGTGGACTTGGTGATGAGAGGTGCTTGGAGCCCGTATGGGACGCGCATCCACGAACAAATGTGCGGATGCTAACGAGAAAGTGTGAGGGGGCGGTTAGTTTCACCCAGAGTTGGCAAATCGAGGCCTGACCTGCACCTGGTACTCCATGTGGGTGACGGCCGTTCGCGCCCAAAAGACCGACCGTCCGGTCACTAAAGGTGACGCAAGTCATACCCTACTCGCGCGTCACATACCCCCTCCAGAGACCCGGGCACCCGTACCCAGACAGTCGGCACGCGTACCCGAGGAGTCGGCACGCGTCCCGGCTCCCTGGGTGCGCGGGGCGGACCGCCCGGTGCGGTGGGCGACAGATAGGGGTCGCGGGGGGGGGCGTAGT
>NZ_JBHWEB010000004.1:0-48766 GCF_042734395.1 Amycolatopsis sp. NPDC059657
CGGTTAGAACCGCCCGCAACGCTCACGAGTCCTTCCTACCTGGCCGGATCGAGCAGCAGTTTGCCGACGGTCCCACGCGACCGCAGCGCCTCGTGCGCCTTACGCGCCTCGGAGAGCCCGTACTCGCCGCCCGCCACCGCGCGGATCTTGCCCGCGACAGCCAGCTCGAACAGCTCGGTCATCGCGCGGCCGTAAACGTTGCCCGGCAGCGAAAGCGCGTGCGGGAGCCACATGCCCGCGACCGTGGAGCTGTGGCCGAGCAGGTTGCGCAGGTCGATCTCCTTGGGCAGTTCACGGCTGGCCATGCCGTAGAACGCGAGCCTGCCGAACGGCGCCAGCGCCGCGATGCTCTGGTCGGTGGTCTTGCCACCGGTCATGTCGAGCACGATGTCGACGCGCTTGCCGCCGTTGGCCTCGCGCAGCGCCGCGGTCATGTCCTCGGAGCGCGAGTCGATCGCGACGTCCGCGCCCAGCTCCAGCGCGAGCTTGCGCTTCTCCTCGCTCGAAGCGGTGGCGATGACGCGGCCCGCGCCCCACACCTTCGCGAGCTGGACGGCGATGCTGCCGACACCACCGGCGGCCGCGTGCACCACGACGGACTCGCCTGCCTCGAGGTGCGCGCTCTTGCGCAGCAGCAGCCAGGCGGTCGCGCCCTGGACGATGAACGACAACGCCGTCAGGTCGTCCACGCCCTCCGGGATCTCGAACAGCCCGCCCGCGTTGGCGACGGCACGCTCGGCGTAGCCGGCGCCGTTCAGCAGCGCGACGACGCGCTTGCCGTCCGGGGTCCGGCCGGTGACCTCGCCGCCGGGAACGAGCGGCAGCTTGCTGGGCGCGAGGTAGGAGTTCTCGGCCTGGTGCGTGTCGGCGTAGTTGACCCCGATACGGTCGACGTCGATCAAGACCTCGCCGGGCCCGGGCACCGGATCCGGCAGTTCGACGGGGTTGAGGACCTCGGGTCCGCCGAACTCGGTCACCTGTACTGCACGCATGAGCCACCTTCCGTCATCTGGATGAAACATTTTTGCATATGTCTCATCCTTGAGACAGAGAGTGATATGTTTCGTTGATCGAAACCGAACTGAGCCGCCTGCTCCGCGCCGAGCGTCCCGAACGCCCGGACGCCCTGTACGCGTTCGCCATCGCGCGTTCGTGGTTCCTCGAGGGTCGCCGCGTCGACCTGCGGGAATTGTCGACCGAGCTGGAGATCAGCCGCGCGACGCTGTTCCGCTGGGTCGGCAACCGCGACCAGCTGCTCGGCGAGATCCTCTGGTCGATCACCGAGGACGTCTTCGAGGCCCGCTCGAAGACCGCGCCCGGCACCGGCGCCAAGCGCCTGGCCGTCGCCATCGGCGCGTTCGTCCGCACGGTGAACGAGGCCGAGGCCTTCCGCGAGTTCGTGCGCCGCGAGCCCGAGCGCGCGCTGCGCATCCTCACCACCAAGGCGAGCGTGGTGCAGAGCCGGATCATCGCGAAGCTCGAAGAGCTGCTCGAAGCGGAGGTCCGCGAAGGCGGGCTGAACCCGCCACTGCCGGTGCCCGACCTGGCCTACCTGATCGTCCGCATCGGCGAGTCGTTCATCTACACCGACATCATCACCGGCGAGGAGCCCGACGCCGACAAGGCACAAGCGGCGATCGAGGCGTTGCTCCGCTAACGGCGTGACGCGAGGACCGCGTCGTACAGCTCCTTCTTCGAAACTCCGGCGGCCGCCGCGACCTCGGCGGCGGCGATCTTGAGCCGCTCACCGTCGGCGACGCGCTCGGCGACCTCGCTCACCAGGTCCGCCACAGAAACCTCACGCGGCTCACCCGGCCCGAGCACCACAGTGATCTCACCGCGGACGCCGTCCGCCGCCCACTCCGCCAGCTCCGCGAGCGTTCCGCGCTTGATCTCCTCGTACGTCTTCGTCAGCTCGCGGCAGACCGCGGCGCGCCGGGATCCGCCCAGCACCGACGCGGCGTCCTCCAGCGTCGAGGCGATCCGGTGCGGCGACTCGAAGAAGACGACCGTGCGCGGCTCCTGCTTGAGCTCGCCCAGCCACTTGGCCCGCTCGCCCGGCTTGCGTGGCGCGAAGCCGTCGAAGCAGAAGCGGTCGCACGGCAGCCCCGACAACGCGAGCGCCGTCGTCACCGCCGACGGACCCGGCAGGCAGGTGACGGGCAGTTCCGCCTCGACGCAGGCCGCGACCAGCCGGAACCCGGGATCCGAGACGCTCGGCATCCCGGCGTCGGTCACCAGCAGCACGGTCTCGCCGTCCCGCAGCGACTCGAGCAGCTTGGGCAGCCGCGCCGTTTCGACGTCCTCGTAGAAGCTGACGATCCGGCCGGTCGGCGTCACATCCAAGGCCGACGCGAGCGCGCGCAGGCGCCTGGTGTCTTCGGCCGCGATCACGCCGGCGGTGCCGAGTGCCTCGACGAGCCGGGGTGACGCGTCGCGGGAGTCACCCAGCGGGGTCGCCGCCAGTACTAGCCGACCGGTCATACGCTCAAGCTACAGCGGCATGTCGAATTCACTTCGCCGCCCGTAGGATCGTGACCCGTGACCGCCTTGCTGACGCGCCCTGACGACGAAAACGCCGTCGAGGACCTGAGGCCGCCGTCGGATCGCGAGGCCACACTGCTGGGGCGGCCGATGCCCGCCGACCGGCTGCGCGGCTGGGTCGTCACCGTGGTCGTCACGCTCATCGGCGCCATCGTGCGCCTGCAGGACCTGGGCTTCCCCACCGACAAGGGCACCCCGGTCTTCGACGAAAAGCACTACGTCCCGCAGGCCTGGCAGGTACTGCGCAACGGCGGTTACGAGGACAACTACGGCTACGAACTCGTCGTCCACCCGCCGCTGGCCAAGCAGCTGATCGCGCTCGGCGAGTGGCTGGTCGGCTACAACGGCTGGGGCTGGCGCCTCTCCGCCGCGCTCGCCGGCGTGCTGATCGTGTTCCTCACCGTGCGGATCGCGCGGCGCCTGACCCGGTCGACCCTGCTCGGCGCGATCGCCGGTGTCCTGGTCATCTGTGACGGGGTGCTGCATCTGCAGGCCAGGATGGGGATGCTCGACATCTTCATCGCGTTGTTCGTGCTGGCCGCGTTCGGCTGCCTGCTGCGCGATCGCGACCAGGTCCGCGAACGCCTCGCCGTCGCGGTGGCGGAAGGCTGGGCCGACGAGTCGAAGTTCGGGCCCCGGCTCGGGTTCCGCTGGTGGCGCTTCGCCGCGGGCCTGATGATCGGCCTCTCGTTCTGCGTCAAATGGTCCGGCCTCTACTACATCGTCGCGTTCGGCCTGCTCTGCGTGTTCTTCGACGTCGCCGCCCGGCGCGCGGCGGGCGTCGAGCACCCGTGGCTCGGCACGATCGTGCGCGACGTGGCGCCCGCGCTGTTCGCGATACTCGTGATCCCGTTCCTGATGTACCTCGGCAGCTATTGGGCCTGGTTCGCCAGCGAGACCGCGACCGACCGCAACTACGTCGAGATGAAGAACATCGACCCCGGCTTCTGGGGGTTCGTGCCGGACGCGTTGCGCTCGCTCGGTGATTACACGGCGAACGTGCTGCATTTCCACGCGAACCTGAACACGCCGAAGGACAACCCGCACCCGTGGGAGTCGAAGCCGTGGACGTGGCCGATGGGCCTGCGGCCGATGCTCTATTACTACGAGTCCGGCGCGGCGGCCACCGGCTGCGGCGAGGCGAACTGCGTGCGCGCGACCATGCTGATCGGCACGCCCGCGATGTGGTGGCTCGCGCTGCCGATGGTCGGCTGGAGCATCTGGCGCTCGGTGTTCCGCTCGGACTGGCGCTACGCGGCCGTGCTCGTCGCCTACCTCGCAGGCCTGCTGCCGTGGTTCATCAACCTCGACCGCCAGATGTACTTCTTCTACGCCACCCCGATGGCGCCCTTCCTCATCCTCGGGCTCACGCTGATCCTCGGGCAGATACTGGGCAGCGCGCAGCGTGGCTTCGAACGCCGCGGGACCGGATTGCTCGTGGTCGCGCTGTACGTCGGGCTCGTCGTCGCGAACTTCGCGTGGCTCTGGCCGATCCTCAACGGCGACTCGATCACCAGCGGCCAATGGCAGGCCGAAATGTGGCTTCCGTCGTGGCGTTAACCCGTTTGGCCTAGACTTCTCCCCAACCTACTGGGGGTTGAAATGTCACGTTGGCCAGCTGTCTTCACCGGTCTCCTCCTGCTGACCGGCTGTTCCACGACCATCACCGGTTCCGCGTTCCCGCAGGGCAACGCCCCGCAAGCGGACACACCGGCTTACAAAGCGCCCGCCGACGGATCGGGCTTCAGCACCGATCCGCTCGACCAGCCGCTCCCGCTGCGCTCGGAAACCGGCAAGGCGGCCTGCGACTGGCTGCCGCTCGTCACCGAGGAGATGAAACCGCTCGGCACGGTCAGCTCGGAGGCCGTGCTCAGCGGCTGCCAGTTCGTGCTGCCGAACAACAAGGGCGCGCAGGTCCACGTCTTCGGGCCGTACAACCGCATCACGCAGAAGACCTCCTCGGTCGAGCCGGTGCAGATCGCCGGGTTGAAGGGCCGCGTCTACACCTTCGACCCGCCACCGGTCACGTTCTGCTCGGTGCTGCTCGACGTCCGCGCCTACGGAGCACTGGCCGTCGACGGCTATGACATCGCAGGCGACGAGGTCGGCGACCGCGCAGAGCACTGCGAGATCGCCAAGAAGGTCGCCGAGGTCATCGCGAAGAAGTTCGTGCCACTGGCAGGCGGCAAGCCGTGGGAAGGCGTCGTGCAGGAGCCGCCCGCCGACGCGCTCGCCAAGATGCCGGGCGGCATCTGCGAGATCGTGAAGTTCACCCACGTCAATTACGCGGGCATCTCCGTCCCGCGCGGCGGGGGCAAGGAGGGCACCACCCCGCTCGGCCCGAGCTGCAGTTACGAGAGCAAGTACGCCAACGCCGTCGGGTCCTACACGACGGCGGGCGTCGGGCTGGCCGGGGTGCCCGAGAAGCCTGGGGCGCGTGTGACGCCTGGGAAGTTCGGCGTGCTCCCGTCACGGACCGAGCAGACGGCGACGAGCTGCACGTTGAGCGTCGAACTGCAGAGCAAGCAGGTGCTGACCACCGAGTTCATCCCGGTCGCGAAGGACGCCAAGGACAAGGCGTGCGAGTCGGTCAGGGTCACCATGGCCGTCTCGGTCGCCAGCCTGATCAGCGGGATTTCGTAGATCCGGACGACGTGAACGCCACTTTCACAACGTTGAGCGTTGCGGAAGTGGCGTTCACGCGGATCTGCCCGGGCAGCGGCCAGGCGGCTTAGCGGGTCTGGCGAGGCACGAACTGGGTGACCGGCCCGTCGGCGGACTTGCCGACACGCGAGAGCCAGCCTTCGACCTCGCGCCGGACGGCGGTCAGTGTCGGGCGGCGGCGCGGGTCGGCGTCCAGCGACGCGATGAGGATGCGCGAGTGCGCGCTGCGCGCGGGCAGGCACGACATCGGCTCCGAACGGGCGGCGGCCATCAACGCGGCCATCGGCGTCTCGCGGGTGCCGCGCGGCGGCTGGCCCGAAAGCGCGTAGCTGACCGTCGCCGCGAGCTGCCAGGCGTCCGAGGCCGGGCTGGCCTGTGCGCCCATCGCGGTTTCGGGCGCGACGAAGTCGGGGGTGCCGATCATCATGCCGGTGGCGGTCAGCTTCGAGTCGCCCTTGCTGCGCGCGATGCCGAAGTCGATCAGGTGCGCCAGCCCGCCGGGGTCGAGGATGATGTTCGACGGCTTGATGTCGCGGTGCAGCACGCCCTTCGCGTGCGCCGCGGCGAGCGCGCCCGCCATGGTCGCCCAGAGGCGCCCCGCGGCGATGTCGTCGAGCGGCCCGTGGCCGTCGACGATCGCGGCCAGCGGGCGGCCTTCGAGGTACTCCATCACCAGCGCGAGGCCGTCGTTCTCTTCGACCAGGTCGTAGACGCGCACGCAGTTCGGGTGGCTGACGGCGGCGAGCGCGCGGGCCTCCCGCTGCATGCGTTCCTCGGTGTCACGGTCAGGCGCGTGCGCGATCTTCAGCGCGACCGTGCGGTTGAGCTGGGTGTCGTGCGCCTGCCACACGGTGCCGAAACCACCGGCGCCGAGCTGCTTGATCCGCCGGTATCGGCCGCCGCCCGCGTTGCGCGAACCGGGCGGGGCCGGGATCGGGCCCGGTGCCGCCGCCAGCAACGGCGCCGGTTCGACCGCGGGCGCGAGCGAAGTCGGGTTGTAGTTCTTCAACGGCGGCGGCGGAAGGGGCGGCGGGGTCTGCGCGACCTGTGAAGGCGGCGGACGGTACGGCTCCGGCTCGGGACGTGGCCGCTCCGGGCGGTTGATCACCGCCCACGGCGGCGGGCCGACCAGTGCGACCGGGATGATGCCCAGCACGCTGAACGGCAGGAAGCCGAGCCACAGGTGCACGGCCGTGTTCGCCTCGACGCCCGCGCTGAGCAGGAACATCGCCAGGAACGGGATCCAGATGAATCGCGACGGCCATTTCGGGCCGCGGCGGAACGCGGTGCGTGCCTGCAGGATCACGAACAGCAGCGACGCGGCGGGGAGGCCGAGCAGCAGCACCAGGTAGAGGCCGTACGACAGGCCCTGACCAGTCGGGTAGAACAGCGTCTCATAGACGTTCTGCCCGCCACCGAGGTACTTCTTCTGCACCCCGACCCACGAGCAGAAGTTGTTGTCCAGTGTGGACATTTCGGCACCCGAAAGTCCCGACGCGCCACCGGAGAACGCCGCACGGTAGGTCTCGGACACACCGAGGCTGAGCAGCCACGGGAACACGAGCGCCGCGACCAGGCCGATGCCGCCGAAGATCGACAGCGTGGTCATGTCGTAACGGTTGCCGGTGCCCTTGCGGATGATCGCGATCACGACCGATGCCAGCACCGGGAACAACGCGATCAATGCCCCAGCGGTGCTCGTCGCCCACACCCAGTCGCCAGGACAGATGCCAGGCCCGAAAAGCGTGTGCGCCAAGGACAGCAGCGAGCTTGCGAGACCGCCCACTCCCCACTCCCTCGCGTCGATGTGCCGTTTTCCCCCAACTCAGCTTAGGACGCACGAGCGGCGGTCGCGGTTGCCGGGCTAGATACCGTGCCGCCAGACGACCTGGCTCACGCGTTCGGCGTCGAGCCGCCAGCGCTGCCGCCGGTACTGGAGCACGATCGCGGCGAGCGCCGCGCTGCTCAGCACCGCGGCCACCGCGACCAGCGGGATGCTGCCTGCCAGCGCCGCGAGCACGACCGCCGCGAGACCGGCCGCGACGGCGGCGCCGCCGAGCGTGGCGGCCAGATTCCGGCTGCGCCAGATCCAGTCCTCGCCCGCTTTGATCTCTTCAGCCAACGCGCGCGCGTTGGCCAGTACGGTTTCGTCACCGCCACCCAGCGTGATCATCCGCTCGGCCGCGTAGGCGCAGAAATCGCGTTGCCTGGCGCTGGTCATCACCAATACCTGGTCGCGTGTGACGCTGCGCACTTCCGCCGTCAGCTCGCCCAACCTGGTCACGACCTTGGCCCGGACGTCGGCGTCGCCGGGGTTCGCCGCCAGCTCGGCCTCCAGCGCCCGCGCCTCGCCCATCGGGTCGCTCATCGCCCATCCTCCCGAAAGTGGTCATCCGCTCCGGCGAACCATGCTACTGTCTGTGCCCACTTGAATACCTCATCGTGCCTGGGGAGGGTCACGCGATGCCAGCGAGCAGTCCCCGTCTCGCGCTCATCGTCGCCGCCGCGAACCTGACCGCGTGCGCACTCGTCGGCACGGTTCTCCTGGTCACCACCGGCGGCGATGACACGCCCGCGGCGCAACCGCCTCCCGCCGGTCCGCTGACCACGGCGAGCAGTGTCCCGACCGGTGTCACGTCGTTCCCGCCGACCTCGAGTTCGACGTCCCCGACGCCTTCCACCTTGCCCGACAACTTCCAGCCTGTCGCGGGACCTGCCGGGTTCCACACGGCGATCCCGGCGGGCTGGACCACCAGCCAGGTACGCGACTCGCCGGGCGCCACCCAGGCGACCGACCCCGCGAAGCCGACCCGGTTCGTCCGCTACGGCGGCGCCTCGGCGAGCGGCGAAATGCTCAAGTCCCATGTGGACTACGAAAAAGCGACGTCGAAACGACTCGCCGGGTTCTCCCGTTCCCAGCTGCGCGAGATGACGCTGCACGGGAACGAGGCCATCACCTGGGACTTCGAATGGACGGCTCCGGAAGGGCTGCGCCACGTCCGCTCGGTCTACTGGCGCAAGTCCGGGATCGAGTACTTCGTCTACGCCTCGTCGCTCGCGAGTGAATGGCAGGAAATGGACTCGATCCTCACCACGATGACGGACAACGCGAAACCATGACCGGACCGATCGACGACAGCACGCGCTATCTCGCGGCCGCCTCGCATCTCGACTCCGCCTACGCGGACGCCGCGATCCGCGAATTCCTGGTCGAACCGGCACGCCAGGTGCCGCCCTCGCCCGGTTTCGACGCGCCGACGGTGCTCACCGAGGCCGTCGCCGCCCGTTCCCGCCGCAAGTTCCGCGACGGCACGCTCGCCGTGCTGGCGCTGATGTTCCTGGTGACGGCCTTCGGCTCCGGCCTGTTCTTCTTCTGGGTCGGTGCCGCGGTGCTGCTCGGTGTCCGGCCGATCTGGTCGAAGATGCGCTCCGGCGGGCCGGGCGCGCTGCTGAGCGGCGTCGGCAAGCTCATCGTGTTGTTCGCGCTGGTGCTGATGATCGTGCTGCTCGTGTCCGGTGATCTGCTCGATCTGCTGCCGAGGTCGTCCAGGAGCACGTACTACGACGTCTCCACCGCGAACCCGCTGTCGAGCGACGCTTCGGAGCTGGTCGCACAGATCGTGGCCGGGCTGATGCTGCTGATCCTCGTCGCGGACCGGGTCGTCGTCTGGCATCTGCTGACCACCCGGTTCGGCCGCGCGGCACGGACGCGGATGTTCCGTCCGCAGGCCGTGGACGAGCGGCCGTCGCTGAGCGCGAGCCCGCCGCGGTTCCGGCGGGAACTGGAACGGCACCGGCTGGGACGGACGCCGGGAGCGGACGGGGCGGTCTCGCTGATCGTCTACCGCGGGTACAACCCGTTCGTCGGCGCCGGGTTCGCGCGCAAGCCGTGGTCGATGGCGTTGCCGCTGGAGAAGCTGGCCGCGAAGGCCAAGCCGGACGGCTCACCGTTCGACGAGCTGACCACGGTCGCGCTCTACCAGCGGGTCACCGCCGCGATGGAGGAACTGCAGGCCAGCGAGTCACTCTCGCCCGACCGGCGGCTGCGGCAGCTGAAGATCGAGCACGCGGTCTACGCGCCCGCCGACGAGCTGATCGACCACGCGCACGAGCCCGTCGCGGTGCCCTACCTGCCGCACCCGGAGGGCCCGCCCGCGCATTTCCTGCCGTCGCACGAGGCCGAGGCGGTCCGCGCCCAGCCCCGCGAATGGGCGCGCCACTACCTCTGCTTCCAGGTCGAGACCTGGGACCGCGACCTGCTGATGTCGGCCTATCTGCACGCCGCGGTCGACGCGAGCACGCTGTACCTCGAGTGGACGCCGTGCGTGCTGCCGCCGATCCGCGACGAATACCGGGTCGTCGACAAAATGGTCGCCGGCTACCTGCGGCCGGTCGGCCAGGGCATCCTGCGCTGGCTGAAGCTGCCAGTCACCGGGCTGGGCCGGGCCTGGCACACACTGAAGATCATCCGGCCGCTGCCGCACGACCACACCACCCGCAATCCCGACCGCTACGGCTCGGCGCGCACGCTGCGCGAACTCGGCGCCGCGGACGGCGTGCGCGACTACTTCCAGCTCGTCGACGTCGAGCGCTACGACAAGATCATGGAGAGCAGGCTGATCCCGGCGATCAGCCGGATCCTGCGGGACTGCGGGTACTCGCCGTCGACGTTCGAACAGCGCGCCACCGAGATCACCACCAACAATGTGGTCATCACCGGGACCAACAACGCGCCTATCGTGATGGGCGGGACCAACCAGGGGACGATCTCCGGCGGCACGCTGCAGTCGTCCGCGAACTGAGGAGGCCGGCATGGACAAGGTCGAGATCACCGGCACGAACAACGGGCCGATCGTCACCGGCGGCACCAACTCCGGCTCGATCTCCGGCGGCACCATCCACCACGGCCCGTCCGACCAGGTCACCGGCGAGCTGATCGCGCTGCTGACGCTGCTGCGCGTCGAGGTCGGCAAGGCCGGGGTCGCCAAGCAGGAGGTCATCGAGGACAACCTCGCCGACCTCACCACCGACGCGCGCAACCCCGACGAGGTCATCCCCGCCGTGGTGGTCTCCCGCTGGGAAAAGGTCAAGAGCCTGCTCAGTGGCACCGCGCAGTTCACCGAGCTGATCGCGAAGATCTCCGAGCACGTGAGCAAGGTCTTCGGGTAACGAGGGTCGTGCCCTTCAGGGAGGAAACCGATCATGGGCGACTACGCCGAAGCGCACCGACGGAGCCTGGAAGACCCGGAGGGTTTCTGGCTGGAAGCCGCCGAAGCGATCGAGTGGTCACGCAAGCCGACCCGCGCGCTCGATGACAGCGGCGCGCCTCTCTACCGCTGGTTCCCCGATGGGGAGCTGAACACCTCGGTCAACGCGCTGGACCGGCACGTCCAGGCCGGGCGCGGCGAGCGGACCGCCCTGATCTGGGACTCCCCGGTCACCGGCCAGACCCGCCGGTTCACCTACGCCGAGCTGCTCTACGAGGTCACCCGGTTCGCGGGCGCGCTCGCCTCGCTGCACGTCGACAAGGGCGAGCGGGTGATCATCTACATGCCGATGGTGCCCGAGGCCGTGATCGCGATGCTCGCCTGCGCGCGTCTCGGCGCGGTGCACTCGGTCGTCTTCGGCGGCTTCGCGCCCAAGGAGCTGGCCGCGCGCGTCGACGACGCCAAGCCGAGGGTGATCGTGGCCGCGTCCTGCGGGATCGAGCCGACGCGGACCGTCGAATACAAGCCGATCATCGACGAGGCGCTGGCGATGAGCGAGCACCAGCCGGACCGGGTGGTCATCCTGCAGCGTGACCGGCACAAGGCCGAACTCGGCGAGCGGGACGTCGACTGGAACGAGCTCATCGAGCACGCGCCGCCCGCGCAGCCGGTGCCGGTCGCCGCGACCGACCCGCTCTACATCCTCTACACCTCGGGCACCACGGGTAAGCCGAAAGGCGTCGTCCGCGACACCGGCGGGCACGCGGTCGCGCTCGCCTGGTCGATGGCCGCGATCTACGACATCCAGCCAGGTGACGTCTGGTGGACGGCGTCCGACGTCGGCTGGGTCGTCGGGCATTCGTACATCGTCTACGCGCCACTGCTGGTGGGCGCGACGTCCGTGATCTACGAGGGCAAGCCGGTCGGGACCCCGGACGCGGGCGCGTTCTGGCGGGTCATCGCCGAGCACGGGGTCAAGGCGCTGTTCACCGCGCCGACCGCGCTGCGGGCGATCAAGAAGGTCGACCCCGAGGCCAAGGAACTGGCGAACTACGACCTTTCGCGGTTCCAGACGCTGTTCATGGCCGGTGAGCGGCTCGATCCGGAGACCTATCACTGGGCGAGCGAGCATCTGGGCACGCCGGTGATCGACCACTGGTGGCAGACCGAGACGGGCTGGCCGATCGCGGCGAACCCGCGCGGGCTGGAACCGATGCCGGTCAAGCCGGGATCGGCGACCAAACCGGTGCCGGGCTGGGACGTCCGGATCCTCGACCAGGCAGGCGAAACCGTGCCGGCGGGCCGTGAGGGCGCGATCGCCATCAAACTTCCGCTGCCGCCCGGATCGCTGCCGACGCTCTGGGGCGACGACGAACGGTACAAAGAGGCCTACCTGTCCCGCTATGACGGTTATTACCTGACCGGCGACTCCGGCTACCTCGACGAGGACGGCTACCTGTTCGTCATGGGCCGGACCGACGACGTGATCAACGTGGCGGGACACCGGCTCTCGACCGGCTCGATGGAGGCCGTGCTCGCTTCGCATCCCGCTGTCGCCGAGTGCGCGGTGATCGGCGTCAAGGACCAGCTCAAGGGGCAATTACCGCGTGGGCTCGTGGTGCTCAAGTCCGGCGTGGAGTTCGCCGAAGCCGACCTGAAGGCCGAACTGGTCGCACTGGTCCGGCGCGATATCGGCCCGGTCGCCGCGTTCAAGGACGTGTCCATTGTGGAGGCGTTGCCGAAGACCCGGTCCGGCAAGATCTTACGAAAAACCATGCGTGGCATCGCGGACGGACGCGACGAAGCGGTCCCGTCGACCATCGAAGACGCCTCGGTACTGGAGGCGCTCAAGGTCGTGCTCCGCGGTAAGTAGGGGTTGTCTGGTACGTACCACCCACCGATCGGCCGTTGTGCTCCGCGCCACATTGGTCTATACCTCTGGTGACATCTTGAATCCCTACCGGAGGTGTTCCGTGAGGAAGCGCGTGTCCAGAGCCCTGCTGGGTTCGGCCATTTTGAGTCTCGCGACTCTCGGCCTGCCCGTGGTGGCGACGTCGGCGGCAGCCGGCACGACCGCTCAGACCGCAAGCTCGGAACGCGCCGTCACCGACATCATCCCGGCGCCCGTGGAAGCGAAAGCCGACGTCAAGGCCAACTTCTGGCTGTCGCCGGCGACGGTGATCAAGGCGGGCGACGGCGCGAAGCAGGTCGCTGATTACCTGCGTGGCCAGCTGAAGCCCGCCACCGGTTACCCGCTGCCCGTGCTCTCGCACAGCTTCGGGCTGCCCGCGATCTCGCTCGAACTCGGCCACGCCGACGCCCGCGTCGGCAAGGAGGGCTACACCCTCAAGGTTGCCAAGAATGGTGTAACCCTCAAGGCGAACACGGCCGACGGCTTGTTCCTCGGCGTGCAGTCACTGCGGCAGCTGCTCCCG
The DNA here is from genome assembly GCF_042734395.1 of Amycolatopsis sp. NPDC059657. Lineage (NCBI taxonomy): Bacteria > Bacillati > Actinomycetota > Actinomycetes > Pseudonocardiales > Pseudonocardiaceae > Amycolatopsis > Amycolatopsis sp. NPDC059657. The sequence continues at coordinate 12,851 of NZ_JBHWEB010000004.1, forward strand.
TCCGCGATCGACGCGAAGACGGTCCAGCACCGGCTGTGGACCGTCGCGGGCGGCACCGTCCTCGACTACCCGCGGTTCGGCTACCGCGGCGCGATGCTCGACGTGGCCCGGCACTTCTTCAACCCGGACCAGGTCAAGACCTACATCGACCAGATCGCCCAGCACAAGATCAACACGCTGCACCTGCACCTGTCCGACGACCAGGGCTGGCGTATCGAGATCAAGAGCTGGCCTCGGCTGACGAGCTTCGGCGGCCAGACCGCGGTCGGCGGCGGCAAGGGCGGGTTCTACACCCAGGAGCAGTACAAGGACCTGGTGAAGTACGCGGCCTCGCGGCACATCACGGTGATCCCGGAGATCGACATGCCGGGTCACACCAACGCGGCGCAGTCCTCCTACGCCGAGCTGAACTGCGACAAGAAAGCCGTGCCGGTGCGCACGGACACCGAGGTCGGGTACAGCTCGCTGTGCATCGGCGACCCGCTGACCTACAAGTTCATCGACGACGTCTTCCGCGAGATTTCGGCGATCACGCCGGGCAAGTACATCCACATCGGCGGCGACGAGGCTCATGCCACCAAGCCGGAGGACTACCTGACCTTCGAGAACAAGGTGCAGCCGATCGCGGCCAAGTACGGCAAGTACATCAGCGGCTGGGACGAGATCGCCAAGGCCAAGCCGAGCGCCACGGCCATTCCGCAGTTCTGGGACACCGTCGGCGACAAGCCCGAGGTGGCGGCCGCGGCGGCACGCGGGAACAAGATCCTGTTCTCGCCTGCGAACAAGGCATACCTGGACATGAAGTACACCGACTCCAGCCCGCTGGGCCAGGACTGGGCCGGTCTCGTCGAGGTGAAGGACGCCTACGACTGGGACCCGGCCACGTATCTGAAGGGTGTCACGGAAAGCCAGGTCGCCGGCGTCGAGGCGCCGATCTGGACCGAGACGCTGGTGACCAACGACGACCTCGAGTACATGGCGTTCCCGAGGCTGCCCGGTCACGCGGAGATCGGCTGGTCGCCCAAGGCGACGCACAACTGGGACACCTACCGGCTCCGGCTGGCGAAGCAGGCTCCGCGCTGGGGCGTGCAGGGGATCGACTTCTACCGTTCCCCGCAGGTGGACTGGAAATAAGGACCGGCTCGAAACAAGGACTAGGTTGCGGGCGGTGCGCTCATCGCCGCCGCCCGCAATCTGCTCGACATGCAGTCGCGGGCCAGCTCGTACGCCTCAGTTCCCCCGTTCATGACGGAATCGGCGTTGGCCGCCCGGCCGAGTGCGTGAAGTTCGAAGGACAGCTGGGCCACCTCGACCCCCGACCCGAGGTGGCCCAGCTTTTTCGCTTCCTGGACCAATTCGGTGATGAGGCCCGCGAAGCCGCGGCCCGCCTTCGCCACCGCGTCGTGCACCCGGCCGGGCCGCGCGTCGTACTCGGCGGCGGTGTTGAAGAAGAAGCAGCCGCCGGGGAAGACCCGTTCCTCCGAGTAGGCCAGCCAGTTCGTGCACAACGCGTCGAGCCGGGGCAGCCCCGGCGGCGCGGTCATGGCGGGCGTGATGACGTGCTCCGCGAAGATCGCGCTCGCCGCGGTGATCGCGGCGAGCTGCAGTTCCTCTTTCGAGCCGAAGAGCGCGAAGACCCCGCTCTTGCTGAGGTCGAGTTCGGTCGCGAGCCTGCCGAGCGACAACCCGTCCAGCCCTTCGACCGACGCGATGTCGACCGCGCGCTCCAGAACGGCCGCGCGCGTGGCGTCGCCTCGCGCGATGCGGCCGTCAACGGGCATAGCGCGCCTCGTTGAGTTCGGCGATCGTCGGCTCGATCGGATCGGTCTCGACCAGCGTGAGCTCACCGTCGGTCGGGACCTCGCCAGGCCGCAGCACGCGCAGGTACCAGCCGCTGCGGCCGTTGCGGATCATCTCCGCGATGATCTGCTTGCGCCCGGTCTTCATGGCGAGCTTGAAACACGGCGAGCGCGGCTTGGTCACCTGGACGAGCGCGTCGCCCCAGGCCCAGACGTCGCCGACGCGCACGGTGCGCTCGTCGATCCCGGTGACCGAGACGTTCTCGCCGAGGTCGCCGGGCACCGCGGCGAGACCGTCGTCGGACCAGTGCTCGTAATGCTCGGCCGGGTAGACGTAGACCGCCATGTCCGGCCCGCCGTGCACGCGGCGATCGGCCTGGTCGTCGCCCTCGAGATTGATCTCGCCGAGTTTGACGCGCTCGGCGTCGACCCTTGCCTTGACGATCGCGCTGTACACCTGCTCGTCCCGCACCGTCCCCAGCACGCTGGGCTTGCCCACGAAGACACCATTCACCCGCATGTCCTCGAAGATAGCACGACCGTTCGTTTACTTTTAGGCTTCAGTGGCGATCCGCGGCGCGCGGTCGTCCTCACGCATCGAGCGCGTCCGCGGTGACCTCGCGTTCGCGGCTGCCCAGCACGAGCAGCGGCAGCAACGTCGCCAGCGCGATCGCCAGCTCGGCGGCCCCGACCAGCAGATAGCCCGAGTTCGGACCGAAGAACGCGAGCACGTCGGCCAGCGAAAGCGCCCGGAGCACCACGATGGTCCAGCCGACGACGACCAGCGCGAGCGTGGTGGACAGCTGTCGCGCCGCCGGTACGGCCAGATGCCCGATGGTCGCGCAGAACCAGACGAGGGCGTAGATCGTGACCGCGTCCCAGACACCGGCTTCGAGCCGGATCCAGCCGAGCGCCGGCAGCAGTTCGAGCGCGACCCCGGCGATCAGCGCCACCAGCCACGGGCGTTGCGGTGCCGGCGGGACTTCGCGATGGAACGCGGCCAGCCCGAGCACCAGGCCCGCGTTGATCAGCACCTGGCTCCAGCCGCCGAACAGGAACGCGGGCTCGCCCGCGAAGAACTGCCCGGTGGCCACGACCGCCTCGTAGATCGAGTACCCGAAGCCGGCGACGGCGAGCCCGCACCCGATCCAGACCTGCCCGAACAGCACCGCGAAGAAAGCGCCGAGCCACGGCGCCGCGGTCCAGTTCGTCACTGTGCCCGCGGCGTTGACGAGCAGACCTAACAGCACGACCGTTCGCACAGCCGCGCCCCAAGCGACCGACCGCGCGGGCGCGGAACCACCGCCGAGCCGCAGCCGGAGCGAGAGCGCGGCGACGCTGACGGCCTCGCCGAAGCTCGGACGGCCGTGTTCCTCGACGAATTCCGGATCCTCCTGGCCGGACAACTCGGTCGCGAGATAGGTCGCGACCATGTCCTCGGCCCATTTCTCCCAGTACCACAACGGCAGCATCCGCAGCAGATACCGATACCGGTCTTCCAGCGTCTTCATGCCGTTCCCCCCTGAGTACGCCACGCGCCGAGCCGGAGTTCCGCCGCACGCGCGTTCGCGGACTGCCTGGCCGCTTCGGCCGCGACGGCCTGCCGTCCGGAATCGGTGATCCGGTAGTACCGGCGCAGCCGTCCCTGTTCGACCTCCTCGCGGTCGAGCTCGACCTGCCCCTCCCCGGTCAGCCGGTCGAGCGCGCCGTACAAGGTCCCCACCTTGAGCCGGACGCGTCCCTCGGAAAGCTCCTCGACCTCGCCGACGATCCCATAGCCGTGCCGGGGCTCGCCGATGAGCGCGGTGAGGATGAAGAACGCCTGTTCGGTCATCGTGCGTGCCGCCATGACGGCCAATATATCGGAAGCCGATATATCTTGCCAAGCTGAGTAGACACTGTCTACCAAGTTTGATAAACAGTGTCCCCCAGGTGAACGAAAAGAGAACGGCAATGGGCTACCGCAGGTTCGTCGCGCTCGGCGACAGCTGTACCGAAGGACTCGACGACCTCCATCCCGAGAACGGGCTCTTCCGCGGCTGGGCGGACTTCGCGGCAGGCAGGATGTCGTTGCTCGAGCCGGATTTCCGGTACGCCAACCTGGGCGTCCGCGGCAGGCGGCTCGACCAGATCACCGCCGAGCAGATGCCGACCGCGGCCGAATTGAAGCCGGACCTGATCGCCCTGTTCGGCGGCGGCAACGATGTCATGTCGTCCGGCTGGGACGCCAGGACCGTCGCGCGCCGCGTCGACACGGCCATCAGCCAGGCGACGTCGATCGCGCCCGATGTCGTGGTGTTCACCTTGAGCGACATCGCCGGGCGCATGCCGTTCGGCCGCCGCATGCGTCCGCGCATCGAAGCGCTGAACGACGCCATCCGCGAAGCCGCGGTCAGCTACGGCGCGCGGCTCGTCGACCTGTGGCCAGACGAAGCCGTGAGCGACTCACGCTACTTCGGGCCGGACCGGCTGCACCTGTCCGAACTCGGCCACCTGCGGCTCGCCGCGCATCTGCTGGCGAAGCTCGGCCTTCCCTATGAACAGTCCTGGCTCGAACCACTGCCCGGCACGCCATCGCGCCCGACCTGGCGCGAGGACGTCCACTGGTTTCGCCACCAGGTGCTGCCCGTCGCGATCACCCGGACCCGCAACCGCATGATCGGCCGCTCACCCGGCGACGGCTTCCTCCCGAAGCGCCCGCAACTGCTCCCCATGGAAGTCACAGAAGGCACCTCGGTATGGACACCCGGGAACGCCTGATCTCGAGCGCGACGACCCTCCTCACGGAGGAAGGGGTCGACGCGGTCACCCTGCGCGGCATCGCCAAGGCCACCGGCGTCTCCCACGGCGCGCCCCTGCGGCATTTCGCCGGGCGCGCGCAACTGCTCTCGGCGGTCGCGTCGAACGGGTTCGAGGCGCTGCGCCACCGGTTCGACGACCTTCTGCCCGGACCGCCGCGCGAGCGGCTGCTGGCGGCGTGCCGCGGTTACGTCGAGTTCTCGCGCGACGCCCCGTCGATGTTCGCGCTGATGTTCCGGCACGACCTGCTCGACCACGAAGACCCCGTACTCGCCAGGTTGACGACCGAGACGTTCGACAGCTTCAGCGAGCTTGTGGCCGCCGCCCAACATGAGGGCTGGCGCGTCGACACCGACGTCAAGGCGCTCACCTCCGCGCTGTGGTCGGCGCTTTACGGCGTCGCCGAGCTGGGACTTTGGGGCGGGACCGGCAACGCGAGCCTGATCGAGACCCTCGAAACCACACTGGAAGCCTTCTTCGGCTGACCGCCCAAGTGAGTTCAGGAGAAGCGGGCGCTGAGACCCGGCTCACTCTGAACATAGGGGTGCTGCAGGGGTGCTGTGCTCTGGAGCACAGTGCCTCAACCCTGATATACGTATGTATTACACAAGCAGCACAGTGGAAAGAGGTCACCAATGAGCTACCACCGATTCGTTGCGCTGGGCGACTCCTGCACCGAGGGCTTGGACGACCCGCACCCCTTCAACGGGCAGTACCGCGGCTGGGCCGACTTCGTCGCCGGGCGCCTCGCGCTGGACGAGACCGACTTCCGGTACGCGAACCTGGGGGTACGCGGACGCCGCCTCGACCACATGCTGTTCGAACAGATCCCCGTCGCGGAGACGATGCGCCCTGACGTCATCTGCCTCTTCGGCGGCGCGAACGACGTGATGGCCGGCGTCTACGACGAGCGGACCGTCGCACGCCGCGTCGACGCCGTCTACCGCGCGGCCACCTCGATCTGCCAGGACGTCGTCGTCTTCACGCTGCCCGACGTGGCCGCCAGGATGCCGTTGGGCAAGCGCATGCGCCCGCGCATCGAGGCGCTGAACGACGCCATCCGCGAGTCCGCGGTCAGCTACGGCGCACTGCTCATCGATCTGTGGCCGGACACCGCCGTCAACGACTCCCGCTACTTCGGCGCCGACCGGCTGCACCTGTCCGAGCCGGGTCACCGCAGGCTCGCCGCCTACACACTCGGCAAGCTCGGCGTCTCGTTCCCGTCGTCCTGGCTGACCGAGTTCGACGGCACCGCGCCGCAGCCGACCTTCGGCGAGAACGCGAGCTGGGTGTGCAAGCGCGTGCTGCCGCTCGCCGCCCGCCGTGTCAAGAACCGCCTCACCGGCAGCGAGCCCGGCGACGGCATCAGCCCGCGCCGCCCGGAGCTGCGCCCGGTCCTGCCTTCGGAGACGGCCGTCCCGTTCCACTCGTTCCGCCCGGAACTGTTCGCGGCATGAACCACCTCGCGCGGACGCCTCTTTGGGAACCGTGAAGGGTTCTGAAAGAGGCGTCCGAACTTTTTCCCGCGGCATGTCACATCCGCGGACCGGGATCCGTCGAGCCCATGAAACCACCTGAAACTGGAGGAAATCATGGAAGCTCGGATGAAGAACCCCGCGATGGTCCTGCCGGACGCGATGAAGGGCATCCAGAACCTGTTCAAGGCCATGAACTCGAGCACCGTCTCGCAGACCACGATGGAGCTGGTCCACCTGCGGGCCAGCCAGATCAACGGTTGCAGCGCGTGTGTGTACGGCGGGCTCGCGAGCGCGAAGAAGGCGGGCGAGACCGACGAGCGCCTGGGCATGGTCGCCGTGTGGCGCGAATCCCCGCTCTTCACCGACGAAGAGCGCGCGGCGCTGGCCCTGGCCGAGTGCGCGACGCGGCTGGCCGACCGGTCGTCTGACGCGGTCTCCGACGAACTCTGGGACGAGCTCACCAGCCACTTCGACGAGGGCCAGATCTCGGCCCTCATCCTGATGGTCGCGACGACGAACCTGTTCAACCGGATCAACGCCGTCACCAAGACTCCGGCGGGCGCGACCTGGTGAGCTAGCCGAGCGGCGGGACGAGGCTCCATCCCTTGGCCAGCAAGGCATCGCAAGCCTGGACGGCCGTGCGCAAGCGTTCGTCCAGGCTGCCGGTCAGCCGCAGCCACGGCACGCCGGTGGTGGCGAGCAGCTCGACGAACCGGGCGGTCATCCACGGCCGGATGTCCTCGCCGTCCCGGAGCCCATCGTCCTCGAAGGGGACACCTTCGTGGTCGGTGAGCAGATACAGCGCGGGTTTCCGGTTCGCCACCAGGGAAGTCGACCCGAGGTAGCGCTCTTCCCAGACCCGGGTCGCGAAAGAATCCGTGTCACAGAAGAGAAGCGGTCCACCACGTCCCGCGGCGGCGTCTTCGGCGGCGTTCTGGTGTTTGGCGACCATGGCGAAGTCTTCGGCCTCCCAGCGGAGGTCGAAGACGGTCGCCGCCGGGTCGGCCGCGCGCGCCCTGGCGAGTTTCAGCTCGGTGTACTCGCGGCCGTACTCCGGCACCCACTCGGCACCGTAGTGCTCCGCGAGCGCACGGGAAACCGTTGTGGTGCCTGAAGATTCCGCGCCGAGCACGACCACGCGCCTGGCGAACCACGCCCGTACCGAAGGCGCCAGGAACTCCCATTGCCCGGCCGGATCCGCGCGCACCGCGGTCCCCGAAACGGGCACCGACGCGCGATCGAGGTCGACGACGACGGACGTGGCATCGAACCGGCGCGCCAATTCGGCACCATAGGGCTCGGACGTGAACACGGCGTCGACGACATCGCCGCCCAGCGCCTCGCGGAAGATCGCGCAATGGATCTCCCAGACGTCCGGGTCGTCGTAGTCGGTCGCGTGCTCGTCCATCGCCGCGACCACGCGAACCCAAGGCGTGTCAGCGTGTTCCACACGCAGCCAGGCCACCCGGTCGGCCAGCGGGATCGACTCCACTGTGGACGCGCAGGCGATCACGGTCACCTGCGCGCAACGCTCGGCGGCCGCCCTGATGAGGTGATGGTGCCCGAGATGCGGCGGGTAGAACTTCCCGATCACCATGCCATGCGCGAACTTCACGCCGCCACCGGCTCCTTGGCCAGCGCGCGCCGCCAGCTGATCAGGCCGTTCACGCACAGGCACAGGAAGATCACGTAGACCACGGCCGTGACCCACAGTCCTTTGTAGCCGTACAGCGGGATGTACAGCACATCGGCGGCGATCCAGAACCACCACGACTCCAGCAGCTTCCGCGTCTGGCCGTAGGTGGCGAGCAGCGAAAGGACGGTCGTGGCCGCGTCCCACCACGGGACGGTCGAGTCGGTCGCGTGCGCCAGCAGTGCCCAGAGCCCCACGGTCCCGGCGACCCCGCCGGCGGCCAGCCCGATCCACTCGCCGGACCGGGTCAGGCGCACGGGCAGCGTGCCGCGGTCCTTCCCGCCGAAGAGCCAGTTCCACCAGCCGTAGAGCGCGAGCGCCACGTAGACGACCTGCAGCCCGGCGTCGGCGTAGAGCCCCGCCGTGGTGAACAGCAACAGGAACGCGAGGTTGTTCGCGATGCCGATCGGCCAGTTCCAGAGGTTCTGCCTCGCCACCAGCCAGACACACCACACGCCGGTGACCGCACCGATGAGCTCGATGACGGAGACCGGGGCGCCGAAGATCCGGAACGCTTCGGCGTTGAACCAGGAGACGAGGAGTGCGAACACCTCGCGAGTATTTCCCGACTTCCGCCGGAGACCACTGTGACCCGCGTCACCCGTACGGCGGCTTGTTCCAGACATCCCGGGAGCTGTGTCATAAACCAGGCCTATTTGTTGTTCGCGACAACTTAACCGCCGGCTTCACAACGAGGAGGAGCCCATGCGAGTCAAGCGCCTGTTCAGCGCCGTCGCGGCCGGGGCAACGGCGATCGCGCTCGTCGCGACCGCCGTGCATTTCGGCAGCCTGGACACACCGGCCCACGTCAACCACTCCGCCCACTTCTGGGTGCCGACCCCCGAGCAGGCCGACGCGATCGTCGCCCAGCAGGTGGCGGCGCCGCTGCGAGGTTCCGAATTCCGCGCCGACTGTTTCAGCGCGCACCGCAAGAACGACGACCCGATCGTCTTCCCCGGTCAGGCCGGGGTCTCGCATATGCACGAGTTCTACGGGAACAGGAGCGCCGACGCGCAGTCGACACTGCAGTCGCTGAGCCTGGGCACCACCAACTGCAACCCGGTGGTGGACCTGTCGTCCTACTGGACCCCGACCGTCTACAAGAACGGCCAGCCGATCGCGCCGGAGCGCGTGACCGTCTACTACCAGGGCATCACGAACATGGCCGCCGCCGTCCCGCACCCGCGCGGGCTCCGCTACGTCATCGGCAACGCGGGCGCCACCAACGCCGACCAGAACCCGTCCGCGCGATGGTCCTGCACCGGCTCGTCACCGTCGAGCCGCGATTTCATGAACTGCGCACCAGGCTCGAAACTCGAGACGTACCTGGACTTCCCGACCTGCTGGGACGGCAGGCTCGACTCGCCGAACCATCGCGACCACATGGCGTTCGCACTCGGCCAGACCTGCCCGGCCGGCTACCCGAACATCGTGCCGCGGCTCGAACTGCTGATCACCTATCCGGTCAACGGCGGCGGGCTCACTCTCGCGGGCACCCGCAACGGGCAGCTGGTGACCGACCAGCCCGGCTACACGTTCCACGGTGATTTCTTCAACGCCTGGGACGCGAACGAACTGGCCCGGCGGGTGCGCGACTGCATCAACGCCGGCTACATCTGCGGCACGGACGGAAAACCGATCCAGCAGTAAGGTTCCGCGCTCGGCGAAGAGTGCGGGCGGCCACCTCCCCCGCGGCCACACTCCACGCTCTTCGCCGAGCTTGGTGAATGGATGAACCATTCACCAAGAAAACTAGTGGGTGACCTGCCTTCGGTGGTATCAACCACGGTGGCAATCGCCGGTAAACTTTCGCGGTATATGACCGCATCGATGCGGGATTCCCGCTGCGCGGGCGGTAGCTTTCAGCGGTGTCCGCGTTCCTCGCGTGGCTTCGCCACCTGCCCCGTTCCCGCCCGTTCCTGATCGACATCCTGCTCGCGGCGGGCTCCACCGTCTTCCTCTTCCTCGGCGTGGCGCCGGCGGACGACGTATGGGCGTACGTGCTCGCCGCGCTCAGCGGCCTGCCGGTGGTGCTGCGGCGCAGGTTCCCGCTCACGGTGATGATCGTGGTCGGCCTCGCGATGGGCCTCTACTACGCGCTGGGCTACCGGGCGATGCTCGGCCAGCCGGGCGGGCTGATCGCGCTGTACACGGTGGTGCTGAGCTATCCGCTCGGGCAGGCGCTGCTCATCGCGCTCGCGTCACTGGCGGTCTACGAGGCGGGCATCGCCATCGGGGACAGCCCGACGATCGTCGGCGACACCCTGCTCGGCCTGCTGCAGACCATGGCCACGATCGTCGTCGCGCGCTCGGCGAAACTGCGCACCCGGCGGATCAGCGAGATCGCCGAACACGCCCAGCAGCTGGAACGGCAGGCACAGCTCGAAGCCGAACGCGCCGTCGTCGAGGAACGCATCCGCATCGCACGCGAACTGCACGACGTCGTGTCGCATCATCTTTCGGTGATCGCCGTCCAGGCGAACCTCGCGAGCTACGTCTTCGACTCGGCGCCCGAAACGACCCGTGACGCGCTCGCCACCATCACCAGCACGTCGACCGAAGCGCTCGACGAACTCCGGCGCCTCCTGCTCGTGCTCCGCCCGCCGCGCAAGGAACCCGGCGACGGCGTTCTGCGCCCGCAGCCGGGCCTCGCCGATCTCCCCTCGCTCGCCGCGCGCGTGCGCGAGGCCGGCGTGCCGGTGCGGCTGCGGATTTCCGGTACCCCGCGCACGCTGCCATCGGGCCAGCAGTTGTGCGCGTACCGGGTCGCGCAGGAGGCGCTGACGAACGTGATCAAGCACGCGGGCGAGGCCGAAGCGGACTTGACGCTCGCGTATCACGACGACCACCTCGTGCTGTGCGTCACCGACACCGGCGCGGTCACCGTGCCGGCGCGCAACCCCGCCGGGCACGGCCTGATCGGCATGCGGGAACGGGCCGGAATGTACGGTGGCGTCCTCGAGATAGGTACCGGTTCCGGAAAGGGATTCGAGATCGCGCTGACCCTGCCCTACCCGAACACCGGCCGCCGCACCTCATGATCAGTGTGCTGGTGGTGGACGACCAGGACCTCGTCCGCGCGGGTTTCGTCGCGCTGCTCGGCGCCATGCCCGGTGTCGAGGTCGCGGGCCAGGCGTCGAACGGCCTCGAAGCCGTCGGCAAGGCACTCGACCTGCGGCCGGACGTGATCCTGATGGACATCCGGATGCCCGAGCTCGACGGGATCCAGGCGACCGAGCGGATACTCGCGGGCGCGGGCCCCGACAAGCCGAGCATCCTCATGCTGACGGTGTTCGATCTCGACGAGTACGTCTACACGGCTTTGCGCGCGGGCGCGTCGGGCTTCCTGCTCAAGGACAGCCCGCCGGAGACGCTGAGCAGCGGCATCCACGCGGTCGCGCGCGGCGACATGCTGTTCGGGCCGACGATCACCCGGCGGCTGGTCGAGTCGTTCACGACCGCGCCGCCGACCGACACGACGGCGCTCACCGGGCTGACCGACCGCGAACTCGAGGTGCTCCGCCTCGTCGCGGGCGGCCAGACGAACGCCGAGATCGCGGCCCAGCTGCTGGTCAGCGAGGCGACGGTGAAGACCCACCTGAACCGGCTGATGACCAAACTCGGCATCTCCAGCCGGGCCCAGGCGGTGGTCGTCGCGTACGAAACGGGGCTCGTCGAGCCCCGCAGGCGTTAACCGGCGAACGGGATCCGGATGCTGCTTCCGAGCAGCGAAGCCGAGATCTTCGTACCGGCCGGATACCGCAGCGTGTAGTCATGGTCGGTCACCAGCAGCACCACGCCGAGCCGGTGCCCGGCCTTGAGCTGGTACTGCCTCGGCTCCATCTGCCAGGTGAAGTCATACTGCCGGCCGGGCTTGATGGGCTCGGTGACGCTCGCGGAGTCACGGTTGCGCACGTCCATCCAGCCGCGGCTGACCACCTGGAAGTCCGACTCGGCCGTCGCGTACTGCCGCTTCGCTCGACAGCCCGTGTCGGTGCCGACCGTGGGACCGAAGCACCAGTTCTCGGTGGTGGCCTTGAGTTCGGTGATCCGGGTGTCCTTGCCGTAGTCGACCAGCAGCGCGCTCAGATAAGGCGACTTGCCGTCGACGGACGCGCGGACCGTGATCTCGGGCGTGCCCGAGATGCGGACGTCCTTGGGCAGCGGGTCCGACACGTACAGCAGCCGGTTCGGATCCGCCTGGCCGACACCGGCGACCAGGCTGTCAGCGGAGCGCGCGGGATCGTCGACGAACCCTTGCCGCTGCCCGAATCCGGGCCAGCCGGCGGTGAGCACACCGGGTTGCGGAGCTTTGTCGCCGGCCTTGAATCGCAGGGTGACGTCGCGAGCGCCGGGCTCCGGCCAATCGCGGTAGTTCGCCCACTGGCCGGGCGCGGTCTCGAAGCGCACCCGCGGCTGCCGCATCACGTCGTTGTCGATGCCGTACAGCTCGTGGTCGAACCACTTGTGCACGGTGTCGAGCCAGGCCTGCTCCGCGACGTACAGCGGGTCGTCGTGCGCGCCCTGGTGTATCCAGAGCTTGCGCTTGATGTCGTTGCGCCCCAACGCGTCCCAGAGATCGGTGAAGTTCTTCGGCTTGACGTTCCAGTCGTTGATCCCGGCGACCTGGAACACGCTGCCGTGGAAGTTGCCGAGGTCCTTGGCGAAGTTCCGTTCCTTCCAGAACGCGGTGTAGTCCCCGCTGACGCGGTCCATCGCCTTTTCCATCTCGTGCATCTCGGGCGCGCAGACCTCGGGATTCTTGCGTGTCAGCACGACTTTCGCGTGCAGGTCGGCGTCCTCGCCGACGAACCCGCCCGGTGAGACGACCGCGCCGTTCGCGCGGTAGTAGCTGTACCAGGACGCGATGCCGGAGATGGAGACGACAGTCTTCAGGCCTTTGACCCCGGTGCTCGCGACCGCGACCGGCAGCGTGCCGTCGTAACTCTTGCCCGCCATCGCGACGTTGCCCGTGGACCAGCTCGCCTTGATCTCCTTGCCGCCGGAGGTGAACGCCTTCGCGTCACCGGTCAGCCATTCGACGACGGTCTTCATGCCGAGCTTCTCTTCGGTGCCGATGGCGCTCGGGCAGCCGTCGGAGTCGCCGGTGCCGAGCGTGTTGGCGGAAAGCACGGCGTACCCGCGTGGCACGAAGTAGTTGTCGTAGTAGACGCGGTCGTAGTTCGCGCCCTGCCAGGCCCCGGTCGGCGGCGACCACGGCGCGATCCCCGGCACGTCGGTGACGTCGGCAGGGTGATAGTCCGCAGGCGCATCGGTGAGGCCGAAGTACGGGCTCGGCTCGACGATCGAGGCGACCTTGAGACCACCGTCCGTCTCTTTCGGACGGACGACGTAGACCGACAGGCGGTCCTTCTTGCCGTCGCGGTCACTGTCGACGGGCGTCTCGACGTACACCTGCTCGCGGATGGCCTGCGTGTAGTCGTAGACCGGTTCGGTACCGCGGCTCGCGACCTGGGCGGGCGCGGCCACGGCCGTCGACGTCAGGAGCAGACCGGCGAACCCGGCCATGGTGAGAACTCGCATGATCTTCATCGGTGAGTCATTTTCCGGCCGGTCGCGTGGTTCGGCAACAGACTTACGGATGAAGGCCCGGCAGCTCCCGTATCCCGAACTCGCGGCGCAAGATGCTCGCGGCGGCATGGAAACCGCCCATACCGTGCACACCGGGCCCTGGCGTCACCCCGCCGGAACAGAGGTAGACGCCGCCGAGCGGGGTCGCGTACGGGTCTGCCTGGAGCGCGGGCCTGGCGATCATCTGCTTGACGCTGACCGCGCCGGAGCTGATGTCGCCACCGACGTAGTTGGGGTTGTAGGCCTCCAGCTGCGGCGCCGTGGTGCAGCGGCTGGCGATGATCGTGTCCGAGAAACCCGGCGCGAACCGCTCGATCTGACGGCGGACGGTGTCGGTGACGTCGGCCGGGTCGCCGTTGGGAACGTGGCAGTAACCGAGTACTGGCCGTTTGCCTGGCAATCCGCGTGTGGGATCGACGACCATCGGGTCGGACACAAGCACGAACGGTCGTGCGGCTTTCTTCCCCCGCGCGATGGCCGTTTCCGACGCGTAGATCTCGTCCATCGTGCCGCCGACGTGCACGGTGCCCGCGACCCGGACCTCGGGCTCCGCCCACGGGATCGGGTCGGTCACGAGGAAGTCGACCTTCGCGGCGGCCGGTCCGTACCGGACCTTCTCGAGCGTGCGCCGGTAGCGGCTTGGTAAGAGGTCTCCTGCCACGTCGAGCAGGCCACGCGGGGCGGTGTTGAGCAGGACGACCTTGTGGTCCTTGAGGTCGCGCAGATCGGCGATCGGCGCGTTGGCGTGCAGTTTTCCGTTGTGCGCCAGCAAATCCGCGACGAGCGCGTCGGCGATCCGCTGACTGCCCCCGCGTGGCAAAGTCCACCCGGTCGAGTGAGCGAGCGGAGCCAGCATCGCCACGACACCACCGGCGGGCAGGCTCGGCAGCCGTCCGGTCGCGTGCGCCGCGACACCGGCGATCATGCCGCAGGCCTCCTGCCCGGTGAACAGCCGCGCGGCGGCCAAGCCGAACTTGAGGATCTCAGCGGGCAGCCTGAGCGCCGTACCCGCGTGTTCCAGATGCCGCTGATCGCCGAGCAGCAGGTCGACGATCTCGCGGCTGCGCTCGACCAGCGGGCCGACGTGCTTGCGCCAGCGATGCCCGTCCACGCCGAGCCGCTCACACGTCCTGTCCAGCGAGCGGTAGGCGATCCCGGCGCCGCGGTCGAGCGGATGGGCGTATCCGGCCTCGGGTTGCAGCAACCGGACACCCCGCGCTTCGAGGTCGAACTCGCGGAAGAACCGCGACGCGGGCGCCATCGCGTGCCCGAACGAGCAGATGTCGTGCACGACCTCATCGTCGAACAGCGGCTTCGACCGCATGCCGCCACCGAACTCGGGCGCGGCCTCGAAGACCTCGACGCTCACCCCGGCGCGCGCCAAAACGACCGCCGCGGCCAGCCCGTTGGGCCCGGATCCCACGACGGCGACCTCTGCCCCCGACATGCCACCCAGTCTAGCGCGAGTCGAACTGATGAGCGAAACTGTCGGACCATCCGGGTAGGAAGGAAGCAGTTGCGAAACCGAGAAGGGGGGACCATGTCCGACCAGGAAACGCTGCTCGCCAAGGTTCGTAAGCTGCTGGCGAAGGCGGAAGACCCAGCCGTCACCGAGGCCGAAGCCGAGTCCTACAACACCAAGGCCGCGGAGCTGATCGCCCGCTACGGCATCGATCGCGCGATGCTCGCCGACTCCGGCGCGCACACCGACGAGATCACCACCATCAAGATCTCCATGAGCAATCCGTACAGCAGGGACAAGGCGACCCTGCTGACCAACATCGCCCACCCGCTGCGCTGCCGCGCGCTGCTGCACCGGTGGGGGCAGTCGGTCACCGACGTCACCGTGTTCGGCTTCCGCTCCGACCTGGAGCGCGTCGAACTGCTGTACACCAGCCTGCTGTTGCAGGCGACCACCCAGCTGACCAGGGTCCGCCCGGAAGGATTCCGGGCGGGCTTCGAATCGATCGCCGCGTACCGGCGCACCTGGCTGACCGGCTTCGCCACCGCGGTCTACCTGCGCCTGAAGGCGACCGAGGAGCGCGCCACGCGCTCGCACGCGACGGAACCAGGCGGCAAATCGGCCGCGCTCGTCGTGCGGGACCGCAACACGCTGGTCAAAGACGCCTACGACACCCAATACGGCAACCTGCGCCCGGCGCCGCGCCGCCGTCTCACCGGCAGCGGCTACCTCGACGGCCACAGCGCGGGCGAACGCGCCAACCTCAACCCGACCGGCCTCGGCGGCGTCAGCCGTGGTGCGCTGCCCAGGTGATCCAGCGGGCTTCGTCCTTCGCGATGAAGCCCGCTGAACCACGCTCACGAAAGCCAGGCCTCGTCATCGGTCGCGTGCGCGAGCACGCGTTGAAGCAGCACCCGAAGCGTCTCGACCTCACGCTTTCCCATACCCCGCAAGAAATCCTCCTCAGCGCGCCTCAGCGGCCCGTGCGCGTCGAAGAGCAGCCGCTCCGTCCCGGGCGCCAGCGTGAGCCGCACGGTCCGCCCGGTCGCCCCCGGCTCACGGCGCAGATGCCCTGCCCGTTCCAGCTCGCCGACCATTTCGTGCAGCGACTGCCGGGAGATCCCGAGCTGGCGCGCCAGCTCCGCCATGGTGAGCTCCGGTTCGAGCCGCAGCTGCACCAGCAGGCCGAACTGCCGGACCGTCAGCCCATGCGGGCGGAGCTCCTCGTCGGCGCGGCGGCTCGCGAGCGTGAAGGCGTAGGCCAGCAGATACGGAATCGAAGGCTTCACCGCCGAATTCTATGTCAGGAACCCTGACGATCATTTTGCGTGTCGGCGTAATCTTTTCGGGCTTTCTTCCTTCCCCAGTACCGAACGCCGAGTACCGGCGTTCCCTCGTCATGCCCTGCACACAGCCACGCCGAGGAGGCACAAGTGATCCACACTAGGGGGTTGACCAGGCATTTCCGGGTCAAGCGTGAAACCGTCGAGGCCGTACGCGGGCTCGATATCGACGTCGGCCCCGGCGAACTGGTCGCCTTTCTCGGACCGAACGGCGCGGGAAAATCGACCAGCCTGCGCATGCTGACGACCTTGCTGCCACCGACGTCCGGATCGGCGACGGTCGCCGGGCACGACGTCGCCACCGACCCGGCCGCCGTGCGCCGCAAGATCGGTTACATCGGCCAGGGCAACGGCGCCGGCGCGTACTTCCGCGTCCGCGACGAACTGTTCACCCAAGGCCGCTGCTACGCGTTGTCCGCCAAGGAATCCCACGAGCGGACCGATGAGCTGCTCGCCACCCTCGATCTCGGACCGCTGGCGAACCGCACCGCCGGGACGCTATCCGGCGGTCAGCGCCGCCGCCTGGACATCGCGCTCGGCCTCATGCACCGCCCGGATCTGCTGTTTCTCGACGAACCGTCGGCCGGGCTCGATCCACAGAACCGGGCGAACCTGTGGGAGCACATCCTGAAGCTGCGAGCGGAATCCGGCACCACGATCTTCCTGACCACGCACTATCTCGACGAAGCAGACGCGATGGCCGAGCGCGTGATGGTCATCGACCACGGCCGGATCATCGCCGACGACACCGCAGAGAACCTCAAGGCCGAGATGGCGGGTGACCTCGTCACCGTCACCACATCCGACCCCGCCGGCGCGCTCCGCGCCGCCGCCCGCGTCCCGGCCGCTCGCGACCTCACGAGTGACGGCTCGACGGTCGAATTCCGCGTACCGCGCGGCACCAAGGTGCTCCCCGAATTCCTCAAGACCGTGGAAGCGCACACCGCCGAAGTCCGCCGCCCGACCCTCGACGACGTCTTCCTGGCACTCACCGGCCGCAGCATCCGCGAAGGGGCACCCGCATGACCACGCTCACCGGCACCGGCATCGTCTTCGCCAGGGAGATCCGCCCGCAACTGCGGAATCCGATCGGTCTCGTCTTCGGCATGCTGCAGCCCTTGGTGTTCTTGTTCCTCTTCGGCTCGCTGCTTTCGGGGATCTCTTCCGGCTCTTGGCAATGGTTCGTGCCTGGCATCCTGGTCATGCTCGCGCTGTCGAGCACGACCGGCATCGGCTGGACACTGATGACCGAACTGAGTACCGGTTCGATGGACCGGATGCTCGTCACGCCACTGACGCGGACCTCACTTCTGTTAGGGCGTATGACGAAAGAGGTGCTGACCCTGCTGACGCAAGCCGTGCTCATCATCGGCATCGCGATCCCGCTCGGCTTCCGGCTGCACCTCTTCGGCGTCCTCACAGGACTTTTGATCCTCATCGGGTTCGGACTCGGTCTCGGTGCGCTGTCGAGCGCGCTGGCCATCGCGTCGAGGAAGCAGCAGACGCTCTTCTACTCCGTCCAGGAATTCCTGCTTTTCCCGCTGCTACTCACTTCCGGCATCCTGCTGCCGTTGAACACCGCCCCGAAGTGGCTAACCGTGGTCGCGCAGGTCAACCCGCTGACGTACGTCGTCAACGCCGAACGCGCGCTCTTCGCGGGCGAGTTCACCGCGTCGGGCGTCTACGGCGTCATCGCCGCCACCGCGACGGCTGTGGTGGGCCTTACCTTGGCCGCCCGGGCGTTACCGAGAGCTTCCCAGTGAGCGGACGCCCGTCGCTCGTTCGGCCGATCGACAGCGCGGCCGCCGCCCCGAATGATCAACGACGGCACTGTCCTAAAGAGATGTCCCAGCGGGATGTCGCCGTCGAACCATGAGGTAGCAGAGACTATGCAGCCGTTCCAGCTGCCCGAGTTCTACATGCCCTATCCCGCGAGGCTGAACCCGAACCTGGAGCAGGCACGTACGCACAGCAAGGCCTGGGCGTACGAAATGGACATGATCGACGTGCCCCAGCACGGGACGGTCATCTGGGACGAGCACGACCTCGACTCGCACGACTACGCCCTGCTGTGCGCCTACACCCACCCGGACTGCGACAGCACCACGCTCGACCTGATCACCGACTGGTACGTCTGGGTCTTCTACTTCGACGACCACTTCGTCGAGCTGTACAAGCGCAACCCGGATCTGGCCGGTGCCAAGGAATATCTCGATCGGCTGCCCGCCTTCATGCCCGTCGACGGCCCGATCACCGAGACGCCCGCCAACCCGGTGGAGCGCGGGCTCGCCGACCTGTGGACGCGCACGGTCGGCTCGCACTCGGCCGACTGGCGACGCCGGTACGCCTACAACACCAAGCACCTGCTCGACGAGTCGCTGTGGGAATTGGCCAATATCAGCGAAAACCGGCTGTCGAACCCCATCGAGTACATCGAGATGCGCCGCAAGGTCGGTGGCGCGCCCTGGTCGGCGAACCTCGTCGAGCACGCCACCGGCCTCGAGGTGCCCGCGTCGATCGCGAGCACCCGCCCGCTCGAAGTACTGCGCGACACCTTCTCCGACGCCGTCCATCTGCGCAACGACTTGTTCTCCTATGAGCGTGAAGTGCTCGACGAAGGCGAACTCAGCAACGGCGTGCTGGTTTTCGAGAAGTTCCTCGACATCCCGACACAGGACGCGGCCGAGGCCGTCAACGACCTGCTGACCTCACGGCTGCACCAGTTCGAGCACACCGCCCTCACCGAGGTGCCGCCCTTGCTCGACGAGCACGGTATCGACCCGGAAGGCAGACTGGCTGTTCTCGCGTACGCGAAAGGCTTGCAGGACTGGCAATCCGGCGGCCACGAATGGCACATGCGATCCAGCCGGTACATGAACGGGGGCGGCCAGGCCACCCCGTCGTCGCTGAATGGCCCGAACGGGCTGGGCACGTCGGCCGCACACATCACCTCATCGCTGCTTTCGACCGCGCCGCAACGGATCCGCAGCTTCACGCACCCACAGTTCACGCCGGTCGGGCACCTCCCGCTGCCGAAGTTCTACATGCCGTTCAAGCTCTCGCTCTCGCCGCATCTGGACACTTCCCGCGAACACGTCATCACCTGGCTGCGCGAAATGGGCGTGTTCGATGAAGTTCCATATGTCTGGAACGAAAAGAAGGCGCGCAACTACGACCTCCCGCTGTGCTCGGCCGGACTCGACCCCGACGCGACCCTCGAAGAACTCGATCTGTCGGCCGCATGGCTCGCCTGGGGCACCTACGGCGACGACTACTACCCGCTCGTTTTCGGCCGCACGGTCGACTTCGCGGCAGGCAAGGCCTGCACGGAGCGACTCAAGCAGTTCATGCCTATCGAGTCGACCACCAGCACGCCGCCTCCGGTCAGCGCGATGGAACGCGGGCTGGCCGACCTCTGGCACCGCACCGCGGGCCCGATGCCGCTCGACGCGCGCAAGATGTTCCGTGACGCCGTCGAAGTCATGCTCGACAGCTGGCTTTGGGAGCTGAAGAACCAGCACGAGAACCGCGTCCCCGACCCGGTCGACTACGTCGAAATGCGCCGCAAGACCTTCGGTGCCGATCTGACGACGAGCCTCTGCCGGTTCTCACACGGGAAGTCGGTGCCGCCGGAGATCTACCGCACGCGCACCATCCAGAACATGGAGAACTCCGCGATCGACTACGCGGCGATGCTCAACGACATCTTTTCGTACCAGAAGGAAATCCAGTACGAAGGCGAAGTGCACAACGCCGTGCTGGTGGTGCAGAACTTCCTGAACTGCGACATGACCCGCGCGGCCGCAGTCGTCAACAACCTGATGACCGCGCGAATGCGCCAGTTCGAGCACACCGTCGACATCGAACTCCCTGTGCTGTTCGAGGATTACCGGCTCGACGCGGAGGCACGCTCGACGCTCACCCGGTACGCGGACGAACTCAAGGACTGGATGGCCGGCATCCTGAACTGGCACGAGGGCTGCGTCCGCTACACCGAGAACGACCTGCGCGAGAACTTCGCGCCGCCGAAGCTGTCAGCCTTCAGCAGCGGCCCGATCGGGCTCGGCACCTCGGCCGCGCGCCTTCGGAAAGCCGGGGTGGGCGCCGCCCGTTAATGCGCGGAGTGCGCACTGGAGACGTGATCGACAGGCGATACCGGCTCGAACACGACCACCTTGGTCCCGCCGGCCCTCGCACTGCTCGACGAGCCGCTCACCGACTGAGGAGTTCCCGCAGCCGTTTGATCCGGTCGATGTGCGCGGGATGGCTGGCGAACACCCGGTCACGCCACCGCCGCCGATCGCCCCCGCTTTCCGCGAGCCACGCACTCAACACCTGAACGAGCACCTGCCCATATCCCAGCCGCGCCGCGGTCCTGTCCGCCTCGTACTCCCCGAGCCGCCGAGACCACGCCAGCACCGGGCTGAGCAACGGAATCACGAGCAGCCAAGGATTGAGGAACGCGAGCCCCGTCAGCAACCCGAGCGTCAGCAACACCGAAGCCAGCACCGCCACCACCCGCCCGAACGGCACAAAGAACCGCGCGACCGAGACCACCACCAGTGCCAGCAACCGCGCCAGCAGGATCGTCGCCCGCGCGGGCAGCTCGTACCACCACCGCAGCAACGAAATCCGCGCATGCCCGGACAGATGATGCCCGAGCTCATGCGCCAGGATCGCCTCCAAGTACCGCTCCGGCAACGTCAGCGCGGGCTTCGTGACGGCCACCATCCGCCCACCGGCCGCGAAAGCGTTGAGCGCCCGCGAATGCTCGATCCACAGCAAGTACCGGCCACCATCGATCCCCGCGGCCTCGCAAACGGCCTGCCAAGACGGTTCCAGCTTCCGCAGCTCGGCAGGCGTCGGCCGCCGCATGTCGAACATCACCCACCCCAGCAGGTTTTCCACGGACGGCACGAACATCACGCCCCCGCACAGTCCCCACGCGACCGGCACGATCCAGGCCTGCTCAGGCCAAGCGAGCCGCCCCACCAAAGCCATAACAACGGCACTACCCACAACAACCGGCACAGCCAGCAAAACCGCCGACACCACAGCCCCACCCGGCCGTCTCGGCATCACGTGCCCTCCCTCCCCGGAAAGTCAAAACAACCACAACCCCTGTTCGATGGCCAGAGGCCACGACAAAGTCGGTCCCCGATCGACCTGCCGCTGACCGATGCCGAACAAGCCGTGGTCCGGTCTCGCCGCTTGGCTGACCGGTCTGCCAGTCGCCGAAAAGAACCACCTCCTGGCGTGCGTCGTCCAGGGTGAGGCCGCACGTGTGTATGGAGCTGCTACATCGTTTCCGCGGCGAAACGCCCCGGTGTTCCCCAAGCCAACCCGCCGGACCGTGTCCGACCTGCTCGACGGCGCGGCATGGGCACGCGTCGAGCCGATGATCACCACCCGGAAACCCGCCGGCTACGACGCCGCCACCGCACTGCTCGCCGACCTCAAGGCCTTGGCCGAACGCCACGAAGGCTCCGCCACGTTCGCCGTGCGCTTAGCCGCTTTGCGGCGAACGCATACGCGCAAGCCCACCCTCATCGAAAACAGCCGAGCTGTTCACTTGAACTGAGCGGCGGCACGCTGCAGTCGCCCTGGAGACACCGCTCCGGAAGCTGCCAGACGCCACCGAACCTCGACGGACAGTGGCCATGGTTGTTTCCGTCGGCAGCGTCCGACGCCGCCGAGAGTCACGACTCGAAGAAGGCCAGGGCTTCGTCGACGAACTTGTCGTGATACTGGAAGATGCCGCCGTGTCCGGCATCGGGGTAGAGCGTGAGCTGGGCATTGGGCAGGCGCCTGGCCAGGTCGGCGGAGTTGCTGCTGGGCACCATCCTGTCGTGGTCGCCGTTGGCGACGAGGACAGGATGGTGGATGACGCTGAGGTCGGATGGCTGCCGGCGTCCCCAGTTGTGGATGGCCTTGAGCTGGTTGCGGAATGCGGTGACGGAAATCTTCTTATCCCGGTTTTCCGTGCGTTCCTTCAGTCGGTTCACGAACTGCCGGGCCGTGGCCTTTCCGTTGGCCGTGCGGGTGAAGAAGAGGTATTCCTTCGGGTCTTTGAAGGTCAGCGCGGCTTTCAAGGTGTCGAGCAGGGTGATCGGAGTGACCTTGTCGATGCCTTCGCCGCCTGCCGGGCCGGTGCCCGCGAGGATCAGCTTGCGGACGAGTCGTGGTTCCTCTTCGGCGATCACCTGGGCGACGAAGCCGCCGAGCGAGAATCCGAGGAGATCGACCTGCTCGTGGCCCAGCGCCCGGATGAAGGCGACGGCGTCGCGTGCCATCGCGGTCACCGAGCGCGGCGTTGTGCCCTGTGAGGCACCGACTCCCCGGTTGTCGAAGGTGATCACGTGGTGGCGCGCGGCGAGGCCGTCGACGACCCTGGGGTCCCAGTTGTCCAGGACCGCGGCCAGGTGGTTGAGGAAGATCACCGGGGTGCCGGTGTCCGGCCCCAGTTCCCGATAGGCGAACTTCGCCCCGCCGATGTCAACGGTCTTGGTCGGCGCGTTCTGGTAAGTGGTGAGCACACTCATGGTTCAGCTCCTGCCTGATGGCTTTATTTGACCTTGATGACGACTTTGCCTTTGGTACGTCCCTTTTCGACGTACGCCATGGCTTCGTTGGTCGATTCGAACGGGAAGACGCGGTCCATGACCGGCCGGATGATCCCGGAGTCGATGAGCGACGTGATCTCGCGGAGCTGGGCTCCGCTCGCCCGCATGAAGAGGAACGAATAGCTGATTCCGCGACGCTTGGCGGCTTTCCTGACCCGATGACTCAGGACACGCGTCACCGGCCGCAGGATCCATGGCTTTCCGATCTCCCTCGCGAAGGCGGGGTCCGGCGGGCCGGAGATCGAGATGAGTTTTCCGCCGGGCTTCAGCACCTGCAGGGATTTCATGAGCGTCGCGTTGTCGAGGCTGTTCACCACCACGTCGTAGTCGCGGAGAACGGTTTCGAAGTCGTCCTTCCGGTAGTCGATCACGACATCCGCGCCGAGACTGGTGACCAGGTCGATGTTGGCCGCGCTGGTCGTCGTCGCCACGCTCGCGCCGAGATGCTTCGCCAGCTGGATCGCGAAGGTTCCGACGCCACCGGATCCGGCGTGGATGAAGACCTTCTGCCCCTTCTTCAGGCCGGCGATTTCGATCAACGCCTGCCAGGCGGTCAAGCCGACCAGCGGGACGGAGGCCGCTTCCTCCATCGTGAGGTTCTTCGGCTTCGCGGCCAGGTCGTCTTCGTGGATGGCGATGAATTCCGCGAAGGTGCCGATGCGGTCCTTGTCCGGTCGCGCGTAGACCTCGTCGCCCGGCTTGAACTTGCGAACCCGGGCCCCGACTTGGACCACGACGCCGGCCACGTCGTTGCCCAGGATCAACGGCAGGCGGTAGGGCAGGATCAGCTTGAACTCCCCGGCCCGGATCTTGGCGTCCAGCACGTTGACGCCCGCGGCGTGAATCTGGACCAGCACGTCGTTTTCGCGCACCTCGGGCTCGGGCACGTCGGCTGCCCGCAGGTCGTTGCCGGTCTTTCCGTAGCGATCGACGGTGAATGCCCGCATGTCAGCCCGCCATCCGGTTGAGTTTGCGGACGCTCTTGCCGAAGGCCCGCGCGGGGGCGATGCGGCGCAGCACGCTGACACGCCCGGCCGTCGAACCCGCGGTGTAGCGCGGTTTCGGATCGGTTGCCGCCGCGGCGATCACCTCGGCGACGGCGGCGGCATCGTCGCCGCCGCGCATCGACTCCCTCATGACGTCTTCGAAAACGCGCCGTCGGTGCGCGTAGGCCGCCAGTGCCACCTGCGGAGATGTTGTCGTCATGGCTCCCATCCCTTTAGATTACGATCGTACTACCATAGGCACGACGAGACCTTGTGCGCAAGGATTCGGGCAGATTTGGATTATGACCGTACTAACATGGGTGACAGGCTGAGCGGAGGAGCGCATGGTGCGGTACGGGAAAGAGCACAAGCTGGCGACGAGGCAGCGGATCATCGAGACGGCCGGGCGCCGGTTCAAGCGCGACGGCATCGACGGCTCCGGTGTCGCCACGCTCATGAAGGACGCGGGCCTGACCAACGGCGCCTTCTACGCCCACTTCGAGTCCAAAGAGGACCTCGTCGCCACCGCGGTCTCCGAGCAACTACGCGGCCAGCGCGAGTGGCTCACCTCGTTCGAACCCGGTCGCGCCGGTATCGAGGCGTTGGTGCGCACCTACCTCTCACCCGAACATCGCGACAACCCCGAGGACGGCTGCCCGTCCGCCGCGCTGCTCGACGAAATCAGTCGGTGCGCGGATCCGACCAAGCAGGCGTACACGGACAGCGCCCTCGGGATCATCGACGACATCGCCACCCGACTGGTACCGCACGATCCACAGTCAGTACGCACCACGGTGCTCAGCGTCTACGCCCTGATGGTCGGAACCCTGCAGCTCGCCCGCGCCCTCGCCGACCGGAAACTCGCCGACGACGTGCTGGAAGAAGGCATCCGCAACGCCCTGACGCTGCTGGACGCCGCATCCGCGAACTGAGCCACCGCATCGCCGAAAGTGTTGCCCTCACGGGTGTAACGAAGTCACATTGCCAGGACGAGATTTGGCAGGTCAGCGACTGGTGGTCACCGGCAGGGGGAATCGGGGAGCAGGCGACGTCGGCCACCTCGGCACCGACGGCCACCTGACCTTGATCGGCCGCGCCAAGTACATGATCATCTGCGACGGGGAGGCCACCGTGATCGGCGTGCCCGACGACAAATGGGGAGCGGCCGTCGTGGCCTATGTTCAGCCACAGCACCATTTTTGACGAAAAGGCCGACACCAGCGCCACCCCTGCAAGCCGCTGAACTCGGCCCCACAGGTCACGCGGAACAGAAAAGGCCCGCGCCCCTTGAGGGCACGGGCCTTTCATATGTGGACCTTGGGGGAACTTACTACAACACAAAACCCCAGGTAGAAGCCCTGGAGACGCTGCTCCGGAAGCTGCCCGACCCCGCCACGTCCGCTCCGCCGCCCGCTGACCGGCCGAAACCAGGTCGTGCCCGGCAACTCGACGCCGTCCAGGTCCAGGAACTCATCGCTGGGTACCAAGCCGGAGCAACCGTGTACGACCTGGGTACCCGGTTCGGCATCGAGCGGCGGACGGTCAGCAACATCCTCAAACGACACGACGTGCCGATGCGCCGCCGTGGACTCTCCCCCGAGCAGGTCGACGACGCGATCCACCTCTACAACCTCGGCTGGTCCCTGGCACGAGTCGGCGAACATCTCTGTGTCGACCACACCACGGTGCTGGCCAAACTCCGCGAACGCGGCGTCCCCACCCGCGATACACATGGTCGACCTCGGTCTTGATGTACTGGGGATTCTCCCGGTGCACCGTCAGACGGTGGTACGTCGAATCGATCTCACCGAGTTCACTACGCTGATATCCCATGGTAAGGGCTCCGAAGTTCAGCGCCCGGATGTCCGGTCGATGGCGGATCGTGGCGATGAGCGGCTGGGACCGCGAGGCGATCGACCTGGTCGAGCCGGGTTACGTCGAGTTCGCCCGGAACGGGACCGGCCAGTTCGGTTTCATCGCCGTCAACGGCTGGCTGGACTGCCGCTCGGTCGAGCGGGACGGCCGGCCCGGCGTGGAGTTCACCTGGGAAGGTTCCGACGAGGGCGATCAGGTCAGCGGACGCGGCTGGGCAGTCCTGGTCGACGACAACACGATCGAGGGCCATCTGTTCTTCCACCTGGGCGACGACTCGAGTTTCCGGGCGAAGCCGTTCACCGGCGATGATGGACTGGATGAGCCGTGAGCGAATACCAGTACTACGAGTTCCTGGCGATCGACCGGCCACTGGACGACGGTGAACAAGCTGCGGTCCGGTCGCTGTCCACCCGGGCACGGATCTCTTCGACCAGCTTCGTGAACGAGTACCACTGGGGCGACTTCAAGGGTGACCCTCGCTGTCTGATGGAGCGCTACTACGACGCGCACCTATACGTCGCTAACTGGGGTACCCACCGAGTGATGTTCCGGCTGCCGTGCGATCTGCTCGATCCCGATGTCGTCGAGGACTACTGCGTCGGCGACGAGGCGAGTGCCTGGGTCACGGACGAGTTCGTCGTGCTCGACTTCACCAGCGAGGACCACGCTGGTGAGTTCGACTACGACCCCGCGAACCTGCTGTCGACGATCGTCGGAGTTCGCGCCGAACTCGCCGCCGGTGATCTCCGGCCGCTCTATCTCGCCTGGCTGGCGGCCTACGGTGCCTGGGAGCGCGATGAAGACGTTTTCGATCGTGCTGCTGACGACGATCTCGAACCACCTGTTCCGCCCGGACTGGGCACGCTCACTGCCGTGCAGCGGGCGCTGGCCGACTTTCTCCGCCTCGACGACGAGCTGATCACGATCGCGGCTCAGGCGTCTCCACCGCTGGGCCAGACGGCCGATGACCCCGATGACCTCGCCGTGTGGGTGGCTCGCCTGCCGGTCACCGAGAAGGACCGGCTCCTGGCGCGGGTAGCGCAGGGTGAGGCGGCGCGGGTGCAGATGGAGTTGCTGCGCCGTTTCCGCGGCGACACCGCTCCGATCAGCCCGATCCCAGCCCGCCGGAACGTGGCCGACCTACTCGACAACGCGGCGCAGCGACGAGCCGACCGCGACCGTCGGCTCGCCGCCGAGCGCGCCGAAGACGAGGCACGCCGGGAACAGGCGCGCCTGCTGGCCCGCGAACGACGACTCGACACACTGGCCGCTGAGGGAGACACCGCGTGGTCGCGCGTCGAGGCGATGATCGCCACCCGGAAACCGGCCGAGTACGACGCCGCCGTCACGCTGCTCACCGATCTGCAGGCGCTGGCCGAACGCGAGGACCGCTACGACACGTTCACCATCCGCACCATCGCGTTGCGGCAAACGCATGCACGCAAACCCAGCCTCATTGAGCGCCTCAACCGGGCACGCATCTGACCATCCCATCTACGGTGGGCTCTGTGAAAGACGATCTCCAGTCGGCGAAGGCTGCGGGGCTCGCGGAGGAACTTGCGGAACTCCGCGCGCTGACAACTCAGTTGCGAGCGGAGAACACGCGGTTGCTGCGGCTGTTGGAGCTGACACCGAAACAGGCGGCTCCGCCCGGCCCGATTCAGACCGGCTTCTTCGAAGCGCACCCCGGCCCGGTCGACCGGCGATCGGCCCCGGAGGTGAAGGTCGATTTCTTCGCTGCCCTGTTCGCCGCCCGCATCGACATCTACGCCACGCGATGGGAGAACTCGCGTACTGGCAAAGCTGGTTGGCTGCCGGCGGTGCGCGGCGGGTGGCGCAAGGGCGTCCGGCATGAGGACCGCGACTACCTGCCGCTGAGCAAGGACGTGCTGCGGACGCACCTGACCGGTGACGTGCATGTCGGACTGTATCCGCTGTTGGATGGTGACTTGTGCTGGTGGCTGGCGGCCGACTTCGACGGCCCGATGGCGATGCTGGATGCCCTGGCCTATCTGAAGGCCGCCAGAGCGTGCTCGG
The DNA here is from genome assembly GCF_042734395.1 of Amycolatopsis sp. NPDC059657. NCBI lineage: Bacteria > Bacillati > Actinomycetota > Actinomycetes > Pseudonocardiales > Pseudonocardiaceae > Amycolatopsis > Amycolatopsis sp. NPDC059657. The sequence goes on from NZ_JBHWEB010000004.1 coordinate 40,538, forward strand.
TGCCGGCCGCGTTGGAAGTGTCGCGCTCGGGCGTTGGCGCCCATGCTTGGGTCTTCTTCACCGCACCTGTGCCCGCGGAAACGGCTCGCCGACTTGGCACCGCCCTCTTGCGGGAGGCGATGGCGGTGCGTGGCCGCATGGACCTGGCCAGCTACGACCGGCTCTTCCCGTCGCAGGATGTGCTGCCTTCGGGCGGCGTGGGGAATCTGATCGCCGCGCCTTTGCAGGGCAAGGCCCGCCAGGACGGCGCGACGGCGTTCCTCGATCTGGCGACGATGGAACCACACGATGACCAGTGGGCGTACCTGTCCTCGCTCGGCCGCATCAGCCCGGCCGAGGTCAATCGGGTCGCGCGCCGCGCCGGTGGAGTCACTGTCGGTGCCGCCATCGACAAGATCGGTGCTGCGGTCTCGACTCGGATCCGTACCACCGCAACGCCCATTGTGCACGCCGGGCTCAGCTCGGGAATCCGGCTGGAATCAGGGGAGTTGACCCCAGCGCTGCACGCGACGCTGAAGCATGCGGCATCGATGACGAATCCGGTGTTCTACGAGCGCCAGCGACTCCGAATGTCCACGTGGGACACACCGCGGTTCTTGCGCAGTTACGACGAGACACTCGACGGCGGGCTCATCCTGCCCCGGGGGCTGCACGACACGGTGGCCTCGCTGGTCGAGCAGGCGGGCAGCCGCCTTGAGGTGATCGATGGGCGGCAGGCCGGCGAGGCACGGGAGTTCACGTTCGCGGCTACGCTGACCCGTCAGCAGCAAGACGCCGTAGACGACCTACGCGATCATGATCTCGGTGTGCTGGTCGCGCCGCCGGGCGCGGGCAAGACCGTGATGGCCTGCGCGGTCATCGCCGCCCATGCGACCTCCACGCTCGTGCTGGTCGACCGCAAGACCCTGGCCGACCAGTGGCGCACCCGCATCAGCGAAATGCTGGGCGTCAAAGCCGGCCAACTCGGCGGTGGTCGCCGCAAAACCCGTGGCGTGGTCGATGTCGTCATGCTGCAAACGCTGGCACGCAAGACCGACATCGAGGAGCTCACCAGCGGCTACGGGCTGGTCGTCGTCGATGAGTGCCACCACATCCCCGCCGCCGCGTTCGAGCACGCCGTCAAGCAGATCCCGGCCAGCCGCTGGCTCGGACTCACCGCCACTCCGTACCGACGCGACAAGCTGGACGACTTGATAGCCCTCCAGCTGGGCCCGATCCGGCACACCATCACACAACCCACCCGTCCCGGCGAGGACAGCACGCCCCAACTCGAATTGGACACGACCGCGCAGCGTCCGAAGCCAGTGCTCCGCGTACACGACACCGCCTACCGCTATTCCGGTGACGCCGACCCGACGAAGCCCGGCGGGATGGCGGCCATCTACCGCGATCTCGTGGCCAACGACGCCCGCCTCACCCAGGTCGTCGACGATGTGATCGCTGCGCTGAAACGAGATCGGCACTGCCTACTGCTCACCCAGTGGACCACCCACGTCGAACGGTTCGCCGAGGAACTCCGGCGACGCTCGCTCGACCCGATCGTGCTGCGCGGCGGCATGACCGCGACCGCCCGCCGCGACGCCCTCGCCCGCCTCCGACCCGCGGACGGAGTACCGCTACTGGTCGTTGCCACTGGACCATTCGTCGGCGAAGGATTCGACTGCCCCGTCCTGGACACGCTCTTCCTCGCCGCACCGATCGCGTTCAAGGGACGCCTCGTCCAGTATGCGGGTCGGATCCTCCGCGCGCACCCCGGCAAGTCCACCGCCGAAGTCCACGACTACCACGACATCAACACCGGCGTCCTGGCTTCTTCACTGGCCAAACGCGCGCCCGGCTATGTCAGCCTCGGCTTCCCCGACCCGCGCCGAGCAGCAACACGTTGAGCAGGAGTAGCCGTCGATGAGCAGGCACTTTGGGCTGCTCTTACCCGATCGACTGTGCGTCCCGCGCGCGCAGTAGTTCAGTCGTAGCGCGCTGGCGTTGCATGCCGCACTAGGCTACACTGAATCACATCAACCGATCATGATTCAGTCCATGAAGGGTGGCTGCGATGACAATGGGTGCCGGTGTGCCTATTGAGCGTGCCCGCGTTGCTGCGGGCCTCAGTCAGCGCGCCCTTGCGGACGCGACCGGCATCTCGCAGCCCACCTTGTCGAGGATCATCACCGGGGATAGAGCGGCGAAGATGCCGGAGGTGGTCGCGATCGCGTGGGCAACCGGACATACGGTCGCCCAACTCACCGAAGCTGGGACGGTGGCCGACCGCGTGCAGTGCGCCGCCCGCGCCACCAACGACTCCGACATGGATCGCATGCGTGAAGCGCTGCTGCACTTCCTGGAACTGGACAACTACCTGGACGACCAGGCCATCCCCGCCACGGTCTGATGTGGATAGATCATCTTGAGCGCTGAAACTGAAGGTCGTACTGCCGCCGCGCGGTTCCGCCAAGAGCACCACCTGGGCGTGCAGCCGTTGGGTGACCTTGTGGCAATCATTGAGCAGGCGACACGGATCGACGTGGCCGTACTCGATGTCGGCCCGGATGAACACGGCCTCACAATGCGAGACCCTGCGCGCGGCGCCGTGTTCATCGGCGTCGCGCGCACCCCGAACCCGATGCGACAACGCAGCACGCTTGCCCACGAACTTGGCCACGTGCTGTTCGAGGACTGGGCTGACAACGGTACGGGCAACTGGAGCGAACGCAGCCCCGCGGAGATTCGAGCCGACGCCTTCGCGCGGCACCTGCTCGTACCGGTCGAGGGCTTGCGTGAGTTCCTCGAAGATCGAGAGTTCGTGACCCAAGTCACCCTCTCTGCGGTCGTTCAGCGATTCTTGGTATCACCCCAGATTGCCGCCATCGCCCTGCATCAAGCCAATTACGTCGATGACGACACCAAGCAGGAGTGGATGGCGCTGACCGCGCCACAATTGGCGTCCCGGTTCGGGTGGAGTGATCAGTACCGCGCATTGCAGGCCGACTCCAATCAGCGGAGGGCACCGCAACAGTTGCTCGCCCGCGCGATCAGGGGCTACGCGGAGGCGGTGGTGCCTGCGCAAGCCATCGCCACCTTGCGCGGCATCACACTGGAGGCCGCCGAGGCGGACCTGCGTGAGGCAGGTGTCGTGCCCGCCGAGCAGGAGATCGCGTGGGCCGCTCCCGCCGAACTACCCGACGTGCACGTAGATCTGGCGGCTCTAGAAGAGGATCTCAACGCGCCAGACGACAACGGCCAGGTTACGGCGACAGAGAGAAACTCAGGATGAGCCACCGGCCGATCATCGACGCCGGCCCCGGCCTGAATTTCCTCTCGATCAACAAAGAGCGCCTCCTCATCGAGATCCTGGGTCCGCTCAGCACCCCGGAGACCGTGCAAGACGAAGTGCTCCGCAAGGCCCGGCAGGATGGGCGCTTCCGCTCCGCCGCAGTGGTCTAGCACAAACTGACGCCCAAATGGGTGCAGATACTCTCCGATGACCAGACACCCGAACTTGCAGCGGTCGTCCATCGGATCACCCAGCTACCCATGGAAGAACGGCTGAAACACCCGAAAGATCTGGGCGAGACAATGGTCATCGCGCACGCGGTCGTCGCCGCCGAATCCGGCGAGACAGTGACCGTGCTCATCGACGACGGGTCAGGAGCGCGGATCGCCACTTCGGAGATCAACCGACTCAGACGGCTCCGGACCAGCGGTCAAACTGTGGGGTCGATTTTGCTAGTGAGCACGCTGACCATTCTGGAGCGCGCGGCGGGCGGACTGCACATTCCAGACAAGGCCACGATGCGTAACATCTACGACCGGCTGCGCGGTCTCGATGACGGCCTACCGCCGATCCAGAACACCAACCTACTGTCAGCTGCTTACTGGTCCTAGACTTGGGCGATCCTCGCCCTTGTCCGCTGAACCGGAAGCAGTCCACCCGCAGCGTCCTCTTCGCTGGAGAAGACATCCGGATGCTGCCGGATTATCCTCAGTGAGAGATCCAGATCAGCGTCAGCAGCCTTGCTGGCGAACAGCAAGATCCTCGTCCCCGTCCGCGTGACCGACGAACCCTCGCGACAGGGTGGTGACTTCTCATGGCCAAACCAAAGAAGCGGCAACACAAGCCCCGAACCCGCGTGTCGAAGATCCGGATTCACGGTGTACGGCACGATCCACCAGACGCGCACAAGATCGCCAAGGTCCTCGTTGAGATCGCAAGAAGCCTGGATGACGACCCAGGCAGTCCTACCAAAGTTCTAGTAAGCGACCCAACGTGCCGCGCCAAAACCCCTGACACAGATGAACCCCCTGCGAGCGCCTGACCTGGGATTTCCAAGCGCTCAGGGGGTTCATCTGCAACTTCATGTGTGGAGCTTACGAGGGTCTATCACAACCGCCCTGACCTAGCGGATTCCCTGGTCAGGGCCGTACAGCGTCTCACCAAGGCCCAGCAGCAACCTCGTCGCCCCCGGCGAAGTGTCCAGTCGACCGGTCGGAGCGAGCGACAGTGGCGAGTAACTGACCGACTCGATGATGCGTCCGTCCGGCTCATCTGCCAGGCAGCTGCAAAGGGCGCATCCAAGCGAGCGCTGGCCGAGCAGTACGGCGTCTCGCTCAGCAGTGTGCAGCGACTCGTCCGGGCGCATCTGAAGCGCCAAGCCGACGCCCCTTGAGATCTCTCCCGGTCTGGTCGTCTCGCCAATCGACGACCAGACCGGGGGCGGCCTCCGTCCCGACCAACAACTAAATAGAGAGGAGGTGAACTATGTTCACTGAACTAGCACGACCAGCCCGACTGCTCTGGCGACGACTCGCCACACCGCAGGAACCGGCTGACGTTAAGCCTGTACTGCTCACCATCACCGAGGTGTGCGCCATGTTGCGCATTAGCCGGTGGAGCGTCTACCAACTCATCAACTCTCGGCGGCTAGCCAGTGTCCAGATTGGCAGACGTCGCCTTGTCGAGCTAAGCGCCATACGCGCTATGTTGCGGGCAGAGAGCGAGACCGCTTGATGGCTGGGCGTAACGCCAACGGTGAGGGAACGATCTATCGCCGGAAGGATGGGCGGTACGAGGCTGCCATATTCGCCCAAACTACAAGCAGCAAAAGAAAACGCGTCCGCATCTACGGAAAGACGCGTAGGGAAGTCCACGAAAAGCTTGCAGAACTCAAGGGGAAGACACAGCAAGGCATCCCTATACCTGATAGAGAATGGAAGCTTGGGGCATACCTCGACTACTGGCTAGAAAACGAGGTTGCGAAGGCCCGTCCGCTGACGCATGTGCGTTACGAGTCGGTTGTACGTCTACACCTGAAGCCGCATATAGGTCAACTGCGACTAACGCAACTCACGGTCCCGATGTTGCAAACATTTTTCGATCAGCAGGCAGTCGACGCTACAAGTCCTTCCACCTTGCATAACATGCGCAAGGTCTTGAGCGCAGCATTAACATCCGCACAGCGGCTTGAAATCGTCTTTCGCAACGTTGCCCGCCTGATCAAGCTGCCCAGGTACAAAGCTAAAGAGAATACGCCTTGGACTGTCGATGAATCGAGAAGCTTTCTCCAAGCCGTCAAGACGCACCGACTCTACCCGGCCTACTTGCTGTGCATACTTTACGGTTTTCGGTGCGGAGAATTGCTCGGTCTTCGTTGGACTGACGTAGACTTTTCCGAGCGCCTGATTCACGTTCGCCAACAGCTCCAAAGAGTGCGCAATAGACTTCAAACCGCAGACCTTAAAACAGACGCCGGAAGACGAGATGAACCCCTTGTATCACTAGCAGCCGAGGCGCTTTCAGCACATTTTCAAGCCGCCAAGGGAGCCGAACTGGTCTTCACCACCAAGCTGGGAACCCCCATTGAACCGCGCAACTTCTTGCGAGACTTCCAAGCAATATGCGACCGGATTGGGTCGCGGCGCATAAAGGTGCACGATCTCCGCGACACAAGCGGCACCATGCTAAAAGACCTGAAGGTGCCAGATAGGGACATTCAGGTCATACTCGGTCACTCTAATGTCAACACAACTCGTCGCTATTACCAACACGTATCGCTCGACAATCAGCGAGATGCGTTAGAAAAAGTCGAGCGCTTGTTCATCCGTACGGCAGTAGTTACGCGTTGCCGTCAAACGTTGCCGTCAAATCAAGCAAACGTTGACCAAATTGCATCACTTATCAGTGGTGCCCCGGGTTGGACTCGAACCAACGACCTTAGGCTTAGAAGGTCAGCTTTTGACCCTTTTGTCAATAGGTTTCAATCTATTAAAGAAGCAGTTAGCGAGCGTTCAAGGCAGTGGATATTAGGTTGCGTTGCCGTCAGTGCCGCCGTCAAAGAAAGCAAATAATTGCCTCATCGCCACCGCCTCCATACCCAGGTAGATCTTTAAGCACTGCCACAGGTTGGATAATGTATCGAAGCTCACGCGGAAGATCGCCCAGGACAACCTCACCTTCATGCAAAGCAAATAGTTCAGCAGCGCTGAGCACAGGCACCGAAGGCGACTCCTCAACTGGTACGTCTCCCACGGTTGCTCGAACAGACTTTTTGTCGAAGACCAAGACGACAACGTTGTAGGTAGGATCCCAGAAGGTTCCGATTTCAGAATCTAGGTTGTAGCGTCTTAGAGTGCGGTCAGGTACGTGAATTCTGTGATACTCATCGACTGTCAGGACTTGTCTCACGCCTTTGTCATACTGCCCTAGAAGCTCGTGCATCGCCTCCTTAAAAAATACCCCGGTGTTCATATGCACTCATTTACGCACACCAGCATCGCTAAATCAAGCAGGTCAGCCTTTAGACTGCGCGGCTGTCAAACATACTTGAACTAGCCTCAGCGTCCTTCCAGCGGTGACCGATACCTGCAACGATTATTCGACCAACCGTTCAGAGAGTCGCCGAAGTGCTTGTAGATATCCTTGCTGAACTTCACTCGGTCGCTCGGAACGCTCTCGTATCGACCACCTAATTCGGCCCACTCCTCCGCAGTTGCCTGGGCCGAAGCGTAAAGAAACTTGTCGTACAGTGTTGGCTCGTTGAAGAGGAACCAGAAGTAAGAGAATTCATCGCGAATTCGCTTGGTCAACTCACGCAACTCGGCCGTTGCAACGTCCGAAAAGTACTTCGTAGATGCAGCTTCAAACAACCCTGCAATTTCATCAACCAGACTGGCAACAAGGTAGCAGACGTAGATATTGGCTAGCAACGTGGCAACCGGTGAATACGGTTGTGGGAGCCCGGCACTTGTACCACCCTTATGATGATTGCGATCAACATGCAGATCACGGGCCGCGCCATGTGTCGGATGCAGAAACTTACCCAAGAAGGTGTAGTGCGCCTCTATGCGAGTCAATGCCGCCTTGTCGACCAGACCGTTTAGCTCCAAGCACTGCAAAAGTGCGTCATACGAGAGGTAGAAACGATACCGCTCAGTCGCGTTCTCTCGATGGCGCTTCATTGCCTCCTTCCCAATTTCGCCAATATCCCGATAGCTGAAGTAGTCACCTTCCGGAAGACGCATTGTTTCAGGATGGAAGTCTTGAAAATGAAAATAGTGAACCGGGATCACAAACTCAGGCTCATCCTTGGCCTTCACACCCTCGTAGATATACATAACGTGTCGCTTGGCGCGCGGATACTTCTCTACGCCGATGCAGTTGGTCTTTCCGTCAGCAGCCTCTTTGATCTGCGCTGCTTGCCGCTCAGCCAAGTACTCCTTGAACTTGCTCTCAGTCAGGTCTGCCCGATCCTGCAACCTGAAGTACTTATTGCCACGACACATCAGCATGTACAGCAGGTAATGTTCCAGCAAGGACCTACAGAGACCAAGCGCATCTGCCACCTTGCCGGCCTTGAGCAGCCATAGACAACTTTCGACAGTCTCCATGCGAAGGTTGACGAATTCCGTCATGTCGTCGTACATCATGTTGCCGACTTCACCAACGACGATCTTGTTGCCCCACGCTGCATACTCGGTCAACAGTTGACGCGTAAGCGCACTAACTCGGGAAATCTCGGCTTCAACATCACTCATACCCAATTGTACTACGGGCACCCAGCCAGAAGCACACACGAAGACCAGACCAGAGTTAATCTTCTTTTAAGAATCAGATGCCATAATGACTAAAGGGCACGGGTCAACTTGCCGCTCAACCGGCAAGTGTTAGGGTCTAAACCTTGCAGCCAAAAAGAAGCTTAGGAGTTTAGGCCCCCCCCCCCCCCCCCGTGAGGGGGA